>CAUGKA010000026.1 GCA_959599615.1 uncultured Collinsella sp.
GGGACGGCAGCTATATCGCGGGCGGTGCCTATAAAAAGGTGGCCGCGGTCGACGGCGTTGATATCGTGACGACGCTCGACGTCAATATCCAGCGTGCGGCTGAGGATGCTCTGGCAGAGGCTGTCGAGAAGACAAAGGCCAAGAACGGCTCGGCTTTGGTCACCGACCCCACGACCGGTGAAATTCTCGCAGCCTGCTCGTACCCGACCTACGACCAGACCGATCTGGAGAACGCCAAGACCGAGGATATGAACCTGCGCCTGGTCACTGACGCCTACGAGCCCGGCTCGGTCTTTAAGACGCTCGTGGCGGGCGCCGGCTTCGACTTGGGCGTCGTACGATCGAGTACGTCGTTTGAGGTGCCGGCGAGCATCAAGGTGGGTGACGATACCGTCACCGATGCCGACAAGCGCGACTATGCCATGACCATGGATGTGCGCGAGATGATGCGCCGTTCGTCCAACGTGGGCTTTGTCCTGGTGGGGCGCAAGATCGGTGCGGACGACTTTGCCGCCTATGTGGACAAGTGGGGCATAGGTCACAGCTCCGGTGTCGATTTTCCGGGCGAGAGCCTGGGCATCGTCAAGGAGCGTGACCAGTATGACGGCGCCACGCTGGGATCGATGAGCTTTGGACAGGCGCTGTCCGTCTCGCCGATTGAGATCGCACGTGCCGTGGGCGGCATCGCCAACGGCGGCGTGATGATGACCCCGCACTTCTATAAGTCCAGCAAAGGCGACGAGAAGGACTGGGGCGAAGGCGAGCGCGCGATTTCTGAGGACGCCGCATCCCAGGTGACATCGTGCATGCAGACGGTCGTGTCCGAGGGAACGGGCGTTGGCGGCGCGGTTGACGGCTATGACGTGGCGGGTAAGACCGGTACGGCCGAACGAGCCGACGAGAACGGCGGCTACCTCAAGGAGAACTACATGTCGTCCTTTATGGGCTTTGCGCCGGCACAATCGCCCAAGGTGCTGTGCTATATCACGCTCGACGGAACGCCGAGCGGCTCAGATGCCGCTGCGGTGCCGTTCCAGTCCATTATGGCCAACGCGCTCGACGTGCTGGGTATCCCGCACACGAAGTAGGGGGTTACAATCTTTGGGGCGTGGTTTGTTGTCCCATATGAGGGGTGTTCACATGCCCTGCACCACGCATGCGCGGCGCTGGGATACAATACGCCGATAGCATTATTAGGTTTACAGGGGAGCTGCAATGATAGAGATCGCCGTCAACAACCTCGCGGCCGCAACAGGGGCCCGAACCGTGACGGGAGAAGCCGATCGGGTATGCCGCGGGTGCGTTATCGACTCGCGTCAGGTCGAGGAAGGGACGATTTTCGTCGCCTTTCCCGGTGAAAACGTCGACGGCAATGATTTTGCTTCCCGTGCCGTCCAGTCGGGTGCCGGCGCCGTCGTGATGACGCGTGAGCCCGAGGCCGAGCTGGTCTCGCTGGCGCAGGACAAGGGCTGTGCCATCTTGCTGACCGATGATCCCGAGGACTTTCTGCTGCGTTTGGCGCACGCGTACCGTCTGGAGCTTGGCTGCCTGGTCGTTGGTATTACCGGTTCCATCGGCAAGACGACGACCAAGGACGTGCTCGCCGCCGTGCTCGCCAAGCGCTATCGTGTCTGGGCCACCAAGGGCAATTTCAATAACCTGATCGGCATGCCGCTCACGGTGCTTTCCGCTCCGGCCGATACCGAGGTCCTGGTGCTCGAGATGGGCATGAACCATTTCCACGAGATCGAGCGCCTGTCCCAGTCCGCCAATCCCAACCTTGCCATCGTGAGCAAGATTGGTACCTCTCATATCGGCATTTTGGGTAGCCGCGAGAACATCGCCCGCGCTAAGGCCGAGATTGTCCAGGGTATGTGCGCCGCCGGCGACTTCTTGCCGCTGCTGGTTTTGGGCGGCGAGGACGACTTTACGCCGTTCATTCGCGATACGTTCGCCCAGCCTGCTGGTATCGACGTGATGCTGGCCGGCGTCTCGGACGATGATGAGGTCCGTGCCCGCGACGTTCGAGTTGATGACGAGGGCCGTCCGGTCTTTACGCTCGATTTTGGTCAGGGCGAGACAATCGATACCATGCTTGCCATCCCCGGCGTGCAGTCCGTCCCAAATGCCGTTAAGGCCGCCGCGGTTGCCTATCGCCTGGGCGTGACGCCCGAGCAGATCGATGCTGCCTTTAGGGGCCTCACGATTACCGGTCATCGCCAGGAGATCAAGCGCGCCAAGAGCGGTGCCCGCGTCATCGACGATTCCTATAACGCCAGCGCCGAATCCATGGCTGCTGGCCTCGATCTACTGTGCTCGCTTTCGTGCACGGGGTCTCGCATGGCGATCTTGGGCGAGATGGGCGAGATGGGCGATGAGGCCCCTCGCATGCATGAACTCGTGGGCGCCTATGCCGCCGCCAAGAAGCTCGACATGCTGGCGTGCGTGGGTGGTGAGCTGGCCCAGCTTATGGCCGATGCCGCGCGCATGATGGGCATGGACGAGGACCGCATCCAGGTGTTCTCCGATTATCAGCAGGTGCTCGACCGCATGGGCGGCGCGCTTGAAAAACATGATGTTGTACTGGTCAAGGGTTCCCGCTTTGTTGAGCTCGACCGCTTTGTGGAAGGTGTGTGCTAGCCCATGTTCGGCAATCCCTCGTATCCAACGTATCAGGCTTTTTTGGGGCTTGGCATCGCCGCTGCCATTGCGCTGCTGCTCATGCCGTGGTGGATCAAGCTGCTCAAGGTCGAGGGTATCGGCCAGCAGGTTCGTGCCGACGGCCCCAAGCGTCATTTGGTTAAGCAGGGAACGCCCACCATGGGTGGTGTTGTCATCCTCGTCGCGATCTCGCTGACCTGCCTGCTGATGGGCAAGCTCACCACCGAGCTCGTGCTCGTGCTGCTCGCCACGCTGGCGACCGGCGTGCTGGGCCTGATCGACGACCTGACCTCCGTTACGCATGGGCGCTCGCTCGGTCTGACGCCTCATGCCAAGATGATCGGCCTAACCATTATCTGTGTCACCTTTACGGTACTTGCCGTCAACTGGTGCGGCGTCGCCCCCGAGATTCGTTTTCCCGGCGGCCTGACGATTGACCTCGGTGTTCTTTCGACCACCATCTGCGGCCTTTCGTTCCCGTGGCTCTACATTGTCTTTTGCTGGCTGATGATTGCCGGTCTTTCTAATGCCGTGAACCTGACCGATGGCCTTGACGGTCTTGCTGGTGGCACCTCCATGATTGCCATGCTCGCCATGGCTGCCATGGCGTTTTTGCACGGAGACGTGAACCTGTCCATCTTCTGCACCGCGTGTGCCGGTGCCTGCTTGGGCTTTCTGTGGTTCAACTGCTATCCGGCGAGCATCTTTATGGGCGATACCGGCTCGCTTGCCCTGGGCGCCGCGTTTGCCTGCACGTCCATCATGACCAACACCGAGGTCGTCTCCCTCATCATCGGCGGCCTGTTTATCGTTGAGACCCTGTCGGTCATGATTCAGGTTGTCTACTTCCACTTTACGCACAAGCGCGTCTTCCTTATGGCGCCCATCCATCATCATTTCGAAAAGAAGGGCTGGGCCGAGACCAAGGTCGTCATCCGTTTTTGGATTATCGCTGCGGCCTTTGGTGCCGTTGGCCTTGCTTTGTTCTTCCAGTTGGGATAGTGGTCTTTCATGCCTCTTGCTGATGTCTTTAGCCTGCTCGTTTTGGGTCAGGGCAAATCCGGTCTCGATGTCGCCCGCTGGGCGCTGGCACATCCCGAGCGCGTAAGTGCCGTTACCGTGTATGGCGGCGGCACCTCTGAGCCCAATGACGCCACGCGTGCGCTCGAGGCTGCTGGTGCGTCGTTTGTCTATGGGACCGAACAGGTCGAGGGCGCCTATGACGTATGCGTGACGTGCCCGGGCATCTCGGAGTTCTCGGGCTTCTTTAAGGCCGGGCGCGAGCATGCCGCCCAGATTATGGGTGAGCCCGAGTTTGCCTATCGCCTGTCGCCCGATAACTGGATTGCCATTACGGGTACCAACGGCAAGACGACTACCACGTCGCTGACTGATTATCTGCTCAAGGCTGCCGGTGAGGCCAGCGTAGCTGTCGGCAACATCGGCGAGCCGCCGGTCAACGAGATTGACGGCCGAGCTCATAATGAGTGGTTTGTGGCCGAGCTCTCGAGCTACCAGATTGCTACGACCGCCGAGCTTCATCCTCGCGTGGCGGTGCTGCTCAACATCACTCCCGACCACTTGGGCTGGCATAAGAGCCATAAGAACTATGCGCTTGCCAAGATCAAACTGTTTGACAATATGGTCGATGACGATCTGGCGGTTGTCGACGTCGAAGACGCCGGCATTCACGAGTTCGATGAGTACATTTACACGCCGGGTCGTCGCATCTGCAAGGTTGCCTTTGACGAGCCTGAGGGCGAGGATGCCGCCTTTGTGCGCGATGGCAAGATGATCGTGCGCTTGAAGGGCGTCGAGACCCCGCTCATCGCTACATCCGAGCTCAAGATCTCGGGCCATCACAATGTTATCAATGCCCTGTGCGCTGCCACGGCTGCCTTGGCAGTCTGTGCCGATGTCGATGGTATCTGCCGCGGTCTGGCCTCGTTCCAGCCACTCGAGCACCGCGTGGAGCCGTGTGGCGAGATTGACGGCGTGCGCTACTTCAACGATTCCAAGGCGACCAACACCGATGCGGTCGAGAAGGCACTGACGGCATTTTCCGATGACGACGTGATCTTGCTGCTCGGCGGCCACGATAAGGGCACGCCTCTCACGGACTTCGCGCGCGTTGTTATGGATAACGTACGCTCGGTCGTCTGCTTTGGCGATGCGCGCGAGCGCTTCACCGCCGCTATGGACGAGGCCGATGTCGATGGCGATGTGGATATCGCCCAGGCGGATGACCTGCGCGATGCCGTGGACGTCGCCCGTTCGCTGTCGAGCCGTGGCGATGTGATCTTACTTTCTCCTGCCTGCTCTTCGTTCGATGAGTTCTCGGGCTATGAGGAGCGCGGCCGCGTGTTTAAGGACTATGTGGCCCAGCTTGCCGCTGCGGCGAAATCGCAAATGGAATAGGGGTTGCCGGTGAGAGAGGAGAGCCCCCGACAAGGTATGAGGAGGCCCGACTCGGACCGTGCTTCCTCGCGGCGCAGCACACCGCGTTCCGGTCGCGGCGGGCAGACGTTTAGCGAACGCTATATTGCCGGCGTTCCCGCCCGTATCATGCGCCCCCGTTTGATATTCATGGCCTGCCTGTTTACCTTGGTGTGCTTTGGCCTGCTGATGGTGTACTCGGCGTCTTCGGTCGAGGCGCTGTACGAGAATGGCTCGGCGACGTTTTTTCTGTTTCGACAAGCCGCGTTTGCCGGAGTTGGCGTGCTGGCTATGGTTGCCATCGTGCGCATCTTGCCGGACAGTTGGTTTGGGGAAGACGTGCTCAGGATCTTCCTCATCGGCATGATGGGGCTACTGCTTCTGGTGTTCTTGGTGGGCAGCGGCAGCCGTGGCGCCACGCGCTGGCTCAACATCGCCGGTATTCAGTTCCAGCCTTCCGAGTTTTTAAAGCCATTTGCCATTGCGTATTCGGCCATCATGCTTGATCGTTTCTTTTCGCCCGGTGGCAACATCAACGAATTCCTTCGCAAGATGGGCATCTTCTTGGGCATTTCGCTCTTTCTGATCTTTATCCAGCCCGATTTCGGTACTGTCCTGATCATCCTGTTGACCCTCATGTGCATGGCGTTGTTTGCGGGTCTCGACCCCAGATTTATCATCGGCGTGCTAATCTTCGGCATTCTCGTGATCGTGATTGCGCTTGTTGCAGAGCCGTACCGTATGGTGCGTATTCAGGTTGCCTTGAACCCTTGGGCCGACGAGTATGGTGACGGCTATCAGGCCACGCTTGCCATCATGGCCTTTGCCTCGGGCGGTCTGTTCGGCCGTGGCATCGGCAACTCAACCATGAAGTACTCGTATCTGCCCGAGGCGCACAACGACTACATCCTTGCCATCATTGGCGAGGAGGTCGGTTTTGTCGGAACCGTGCTGTTCTTCTTGGTGTTTGCGATGTTGATCTACTCGGCGTTTCGCATTGCCGAGCAGGCGACCGATCGTCGGGGCGCACTCATGGCGTCTGGCTCCGCGGTCATTCTCGCGGTGCAGTTTTTGATTAACGCGTTGGGCATCCTCAACGTGTTTCCCATGACGGGCAAACCGTTGCCGTTTATTAGCTACGGCGGTTCGTCGATTATTGTGTCACTTATGCTTGCCGGGTTGATCCTCCGCGTTTCGTACGAGAGCGCCCGTCGCGATGAGTACGACCGTCGCCGCGAGAGCTTTGCCGTTATGGATGAGAGTACCGCCGGCGTGCCCCACGTGCGCGGCGAGCGATCTTCGCGTAACGGTTTTACCGTCCTGGATGGCTCTGCGACCGAGCCGGCAGCCCGCCCGCGTCAGCGAACGGCGCCGCAAGGTCGTCCTCAGCGCCCCACTCCTCGCAATGCGGGCGGCGGATATAATCGGATCGATTTGAACTCGGACCCGTCGGCGCGTCTGCGCACCGACGACCAGGGACCGCGTGTACGAAGGGACTACCATGACCGATAAAATGACCGTTGCTATTGCAGCCGGCGGCACGGCTGGACACATCAACCCCGCGCTCGCCTTGGCCGAAGAGCTGCGTGACCGTGGCCACCATGTTGTGTTCGTGGGCCAGTCGCGCAAGCTCGAGGGTCGTCTGGTCCCCGAGGCTGGGTTTGATTTTGTGCCCATTACGGTCACGGGCTTCGACCGCTCCCGTCCTTGGACGGCGCTGACCTCGCTGTGGCGTGTCAACAAGGCCAAGCGTGCTCTCGCCAATCATTTCTCAAAGGTCGGCAAGCCCGATGCTGCCGTCGGTTTTGGTGCCTATGTCGAGGTTCCGCTGCTGGGGTGGTGCAAGGGCGCAGGCGTTCCGTATCTGCTGCATGAGCAGAACTCTGTTCCGGGCCTGGCCAACAAGATGATGAACTCCCACGCCGCCCGCGTGTGCATCTCGGTGCCGGCAGCGCGTTCGGTCTTTGAGCGCGAAGGTGACCCTGACCACGTGCTCATGACCGGCAACCCCGTACGTCGCTCGGTAATCGAAGGCGATCGCGCTCGCGGCCGCAAGGCACTTGGCGTTCCCGAGGACGCTACGCTGCTGCTCGTCTTTGGCGGTTCACTGGGCGCCCAGCACCTCAACGAGCGCGTGGTTTCGCTCAAAAACGAGCTGCTTTCGCGCAAGAACCTCTATGTGTTGCATTCGACGGGTGCCGACGGCTTTGAGGAGACCGAGCGCGCTTTGGCGCTGACGCCCGAGGAGGCGAAGCGTTACCGCGTCCAGCCTTACATCGACAACATGGGCGATATGTTGGCTGCTGCCGATTTGGTGCTCTCGCGTTCGGGCGCATCGAGCGTGGCCGAGATCGCTGCGCTCGCCGTGCCCTCGGTGCTCGTGCCGTATCCGCATGCGACGGCCGACCACCAAACCACCAATGCCCGGTATCTGGTCGACGCCGGGGCCGGCGTGCTCTGCGCCGATGCCGATATCGACGGTTCTGCCTTTGCCGATGAACTGCTGCACCTGGTCGATGACGCGGCGGCGCGCGACGCCATGCGTCAGGCGGCGCGTGGTCTGGCTCAGGATAGGGCCGCCGCTCTTCTGGCGGATGCGGTAGAGGGTTTGCGTTAGTTAGACGGGATATCGTCGGTCGCCCTCGCGCTGATGCGGTAGGTGCGGTACAGTTAACGGGTTACAGGCAGTGTTTACGCAAGGAGTACACGAGCACATGGCTGATTCCCAGACTGCAACCTCCGCGCCCGAGTTTAAGAGCGCCCACTTTATCGGTATCGGCGGCGCCGGCATGAGCGGCATCGCCCTCGTTCTGCACGAGCGCGGTTATGCCGTTACCGGCTCCGACCTTAAGACGTCACGTTATATCCGCCAGCTTACCCGCGCGGGTGTGAAGGTACATGTGGGCCATGAGGCCGCCACGATCGACGAGGTCAAGCCCGACGTGGTTGTTGTCTCCACCGCTATTCCGGAGTCCAACCCTGAACTCGTGCGCGCTCGCGAGCTTGGTATTCCCGTGTGGCCCCGTGCCAAGATGCTCTCTGCCTTGGGCCACGGCTACACTACCGTCGCTGTTGCCGGCACGCACGGCAAGACCACCACGTCTTCGATGTGCGCCACCATGCTCGACCGCATGGGTCTGGATCCGAGCTTCCTGATCGGTGGCATCGTTGAGGGCTATGACACGAACGGCAAGAACGGCTCGGGCGACTACTTTGTCGCCGAGGCCGACGAGTCCGACAGCTCCTTCCTGTTCCTGAACCCCAACGTGGTCATTGTGACCAACGTCGAGGCCGACCACCTCGATCACTACTCGGGTATCGAGGAGATCGAAGCGACTTTCGCCAAATTCATGAGCCTGGTGGGCGAGGACGGCACCGTCATCGTCTGCGGTGAGGACCCGCATCTGGTCGAGCTCGCCAAGTCGACGGGCCGTCACGTGCTTTCCTACGGCTTTGCCGAGAGCAACGACATCGTCTGCATGCACCCGGATGTCAAGGGCATCCAGAGCGACTTTATCGTTCGCTTTGAGGACGGCACTGAGCATGCTGTGGAGATTAAGAGCAATCCCGGTCGCCACAACATGCTCAACGCCACGGCGGTGCTCACCGTCGCCCATGTCCTGGGCCTTGACATCGACGCCGCCGCCAAGGCGCTCTCGAGCTTTGAGGGCGTCCGCCGTCGCTTTACCCACGTGGGCGATATCGATGGCATCACCGTGGTCGATGATTACGGCCATCACCCCACCGAGATCAAGGCGACGCTTGCTGCCGCTTCGTCGCTGGGCTACAAGCATGTCGACGTCGTGTTCCAGCCGCACCGCTATTCGCGCCTGCAGGCCCTGTGCGACGACTTTGCCGATGCATTTGCCAATGCCGATAAACTGCTGCTGATTGATGTGTTCTCGGCTGGCGAGATGCCCATTCCGGGTGTCACCTCTAAGATGCTCGCCGATACCGTGCGCGCCAAGCATCCTGGCAAGGAGGTCGTGTACTGTTCCAGCCGTCTTGAGCTCAATCAGGAGCTCGAGCAGATGGTGGGCGAGGGCGATCTGCTGCTCACTATGGGTGCCGGTGACGTTACGACCGTCGGCCCCGAGTTCATTGAGTATCTGACTGCCAAGAAAGACGCTTAAGTCTAATGGGTCTGTTTAACGCCGTCATGGCGCTCTCGGGCATGATCGACACGGATGTGATCGAGGACGAGCGCCTTGCGCGTCATACGAGCTATCGTATCGGCGGCAAGGCCGACCTCTTTGTGACGTGCCATAGCTATCATGCCCTCCGCCGCGCCGTGGCGGTGCTCGATCGCGAGCAGGTGCCGTGGGTCATCATCGGCAAGGGCTCCAATCTGCTGGTTGCCGATGGCGGTTATCGCGGTGCCGTCATTTCGCTCGGACGTGAGTTTCAGCGCACGGTTGTTGCCGATGACGGTTGTACGCTGACGGTCGGTGCGGGCGTGATGTTCGCGCGCCTGGTCAACGATGCCCTGTCGCGTAGCCTCTCGGGCCTTGAGTTTGCCGTTGGCATCCCTGGTTCGGTCGGCGGTGCGATATCTATGAATGCCGGCACACGGACCGAGTGGATTGGCTCGCTGGTTGAGGATGTCGTAACGTTTGACCCGGCATCCGGTATCAAGCATTATGCGGGGTCCGAGATCACTTGGGGCTACCGCGAATGTAGCCTTCCCCGCAATGAGATCATCCTCGAGTGCGTGCTCAAGCTTAAACCGGCGCCCAAGGCCGACATTCGCGAGCGCATGGAGCGGTACCTGACGAGGCGCAAGCGTACGCAGCCCATGGGTCGCGCATCCTGCGGGTCGGTCTTTCGCAACCCGCCCGATGCGAGTGTGGGCAAGCTTATCGAGGATTGTGGATTAAAGGGTTTTTCAATTGGCGGCGCGGAAGTTTCGCCCGTTCACGCTAATTTTATCGTTAATAACGGAACTGCCTCGGCCGATGACGTTGCCGCGGTTATCAGACATGTGCACGGAAAGGTGAGGGAGGCGTATGGCATCGAGCTCAGACCGGAAGTTAAATTCCTCGGCTTCTAGAGCATCGAAACCCACCTTCCGCCGCGCCGGAGGGCGTTCCGGCGCGCCTGCCAAACCTCAACGCAGTACCGTCGCGCACTCTAGGTCTGTCGGGCATGCTCGACAGACCAGTCGTCCGGTCGTCGGCTCGCAGCTCGGTAATCGTCCGGCCGCAAAAAAGTCCTCGCGTCCCTCGGTGACGTCAAAGCCTGTTATGGGCGCCAAGCCTGCCCGTCCCATGGCAACTCCTAAGCCCTCGACGGGAACTAAAGCGCCGCGTCCGGGTCGCACGCTGGGCGCATCGAAACCGCGCTCGCTGACATCGGTGCCGGCTACCGCCAAGAAGCCTTCGAGTAAAAAAGGTGTCAACCCGTTGTCTTCACTTGGGGCGATGGCAAATAAAACATCAGACGCCGCTTCAGTCGTTGCAGGCAAAGGCAAAATCGTGGGCGGCGTTCTGGCCGTCTTGGCCGTGCTCGTCGTCGTTGCCATCGTGGTGATCAACTCTGGATTGTTTACCGCCACTGATATTCAGATTCAAGGCAGCGAGCATGTGACGAAGCACGATGCTATCCAGCTGATCGATTTGCCCGAGGGAACGTCGCTTTTTAATGTCGATCCCGACCAGATTACCGAGGACCTCAAGCAGAACCCGTGGGTCTCGGGCGTGGATGTCCAGCGTCAGTTCCCGCATACGCTCATCATCACGCCGATGGAGCGCAAGGTCATCGCCATTGCGTATATCAGCTCCGACGACCTTGCCTGGGCCATCGGGGATGATGACACCTGGATCGCCCCGCTGTCGACGTCGGTCGAAGTGGACGACCAGGGCAACGTCATCACGACAGGGCAGGGCTCAAATACCCTGACCGGAATCGATGCCGCGCTGGCGCTCGCTAAGCATTATGGCGCGGTGTTGTTGACTGATGTCTCGGCGGATGTCGCTCCGGTTTCCGGTCAGGCGGTGAACTCCAAAGCCGTTAAGGCCGGCCTGGATTATGTGCGTGGTTTTTCGAGCGAGTTCTTGGGACAAGTCAAGGATATTTCCACGCCTTCGGTCGAAGCCATCTCGGCAAACCTCAATAACGGCATTGAGGTGTCGCTGGGCGATTCGGACGATATCGCCAAGAAGGAACGCGTAGTCACCAAGTTGCTTTCGCAGGTAGAGGGCGTAACGTATATCAATGTGCGCTCTCCGGGCAACTACACATTTAGGAATGCTCCGACCTCGTAGCGCTGGTTGATGCTTTGTTGAGGGGCCATACCACGCCGTTTATCTGGTTTGTTTGGTTTTCACGGTCAATTATTTGACTGATACGTTCATAATGTGCAACCATAATACGGTTTACCTTTGCATTTACTTTCAACCTGAAGGTTAATGTGCGCAGGGGTCGACCCATGCTATGGCTATAACCTTTGTTCGGAGGACCGACATGCACGAGACAGAGATCAACAACTACCTTGCCGTCATTAAGGTGGTCGGCGTCGGCGGCGGTGGTACCAACGCGGTCAATCGAATGATCGAAGAGGGCATCCGCGGCGTCGAGTTTGTTGCCATCAACACCGATGCTCAGGCACTCGCGATCTCTGATGCCGATATCAAGGTGCACATCGGCACCGACCTTACCCGCGGCCTGGGCGCCGGCGCCAACCCCGAGGTTGGCCGCAAGGCTGCCGATGAGTCCCGCGACGACATTGCCGAGGCGCTTGCTGGCGCCGACATGGTGTTCATCACCTGCGGCGAGGGCGGTGGCACCGGTACCGGCGCTGCTCCCATCGTTGCCGATATCGCGATGAACGAGGTCGGTGCACTGACCGTCGCCGTCGTGACCAAGCCCTTCACCTTCGAGGGCCGCAAGCGCAAGAAGAGCGCCGAGGAGGGCATTAAGACCCTCTCCGATTGCGTCGATACCATGATCGTCATCCCCAACGATAAGCTGCTCGACATCGCCGAGAAGAAGACTACCATGCTCGAGGCCTTCGCGATTGCCGATGGCGTTCTTTCCCAGGGCACCCAGGGCATCACCGACCTCATCACCGTCCCCGGTATCATCAACCTGGACTTCGCCGACGTTAAGACCATCATGAAGCAGGCCGGTACCGCCATGATGGGTATCGGTACCTCTTCTGGGGATACCCGTGCCGTCGACGCAGCCCAGCAGGCCATCTCCAGCCCGCTGCTCGAGAGCTCCATCGATGGTGCCACACGCGTGCTGCTCTCCATCGCCGGTTCCAAGGACCTGGGCATCCAGGAGATCAGCGACGCCGCCGACGTTGTCGCCAACGCCGTCGACCCCGAGGCCAACATCATCTTCGGTACCGTTGTCGACGAGTCCCTGGGCGATCAGGTGCGTATCACCGTCATCGCTACGGGCTTCTCCGACTCCAACGTCAACCGTCAGGATGAGCTCTTTGCCGCTCAGCAGTCTCAGAGCAAGGCCGCTGCTTCCGCTGAGCCGCAGCGCACCGCTCCGGCCACCAGCCCGGCTCAGGCCGCTCCGACCCGCAACGTCGGTGGCACCGAGCTTCCTAACTTCGGCAACGATCAGTTCGAGCTTCCCGACTTCCTGAAGCGCGGTAGCTTCTAAGTCGTTCTTTGCATTGTTGTGCACAGGGGCGTGTCCGTATGGACGCGCCCTTTTTATTTCGACTTTGTAAACTAGAACCTCCAATCTCTTTACGTTCCCTTTACGATTGCCTCCAGCGCAGCAGGTATCCTTTTAGAGAAGTATGACAGCCGTATAAACGCGGGCTGTAGCGGCGATGCCGCGGTACTTGTGTTATTAGGAGGCTTTAGTATGGCAGCACGTGCGGACAACGTTTCGCGTGTCGACCATGATGGAGTTACGTTGGTGGAAGGCGCGACATCCGATGTTCGCTTTGCCTTCACCGAGCGCGCCGGTGGTGTTTCCGAAGATGCGTACTCCTCACTCAACTTGGGCTCGCATGTTGGCGATGACCCCTTTGCTGTTCAAGAAAATCGTCGTCGCGCGCTCGAGGCTATGGGTGCCGCCGAGTGCGAGCACAACCTGCTCGTTCCCAATCAGGTCCATGGTGACCATATCGTTGCGGTGACCTCGAACGGCGCCGATGACCTTGAGGACGTCCGCGAGCAGATTGCCGAGGGCTGCGATGCCATCGTCTGTACGGCGCATAACGTGCCCGTGCTGCTCTGCTTTGCCGACTGCGTTCCCGTGGTGCTGGTGGCCCTTGGCGGATTTGCCGTGGTGCACTCCGGTTGGAAGGGTACGATTGCACGTATTTCCGCCAAGGCGTGCCAGGCGCTTTGCGATGCTGCCGGCTGCGATGCGAGCGACGTTTCCGCCTATATCGGCCCCCATATCTTGGGTGACGAATATGAAGTATCCCAGGAGCTCATGGATCGCTTTGCCGCCGAGTTCTCGTGCATCGATGCGAGTACCTCTCGCATGCTCGATCTTTCCGCTGCCATTCGCGAGGCGCTGGTAGATGTCGGTGTCGACGCGGATAATATCGTGGATACCCAGCTTTCGACCGTGCGTCAGAACGACCGCTTTTATTCCTACCGTAACGAGGACGGCACCTGTGGGCGCCATGCTGCAATCGGCGTGATGCTATGAGAAAGATCGTATCGGTCCTGAGCGCCGCTGTGCTTACACTTACGCTGTGCGCCTGTTCTTCGGGATCTTCTACCTCTTTCATTACCGTCGCTGGCTCCACGACCTGCCTTCCTATCGCCGAGATTGCGGCCGAGGGCTTTAAGGAGGAGACCGGCATCGACGTGCTCGTTTCCGGTTTGGGTTCTTCCGCTGGCATCGAGGCCGTCAGCGCCGGCACGGCCGATATCGCCAGCTCCTCCCGTGGACTCAATGCCGACGAACAGGATCTGGGCCTGACTCCCATCGTCATTGCCCACGACGGTATCGCGGTCATCGTGAACGACGATAACCCGGTCGATAACCTCTCGACCGAGCAGCTCCGCGATATTTACGCCGGCAAGATCACCAACTGGAAAGAAGTCGGTGGCGAGGACCTGAGGATTCAGGTTATCAACCGAGATGAGGCGTCCGGCACGCGTGAGGCCTTTCGCACCATCGTGATGGACGGCACCCCCTTCGATCGCCGCTCGGCCGTTCTTTCGGGCACGGGCCAGGTGCGCGACGTGGTATCTCGTTCGCGCGGAGCCATTGGCTACATTTCGCTGGGCTTCGTCGATAGCCTCAACGCCAAGACCTCGGTCAAGGCCGTCTCGGTCAATCATGTTGAGGCGTCCGAGAAGACGGTCGCGAGCGGCGGCTATCCCATCTCGCGCGACCTTTACTTCTTTGTTAAGGGTGCGCCTTCGCAGCAGGCGCAGGATTACATCGACTACGTGACGTCCGAAAAGATGGACAAGCAGATTCGCGAGGCGGGCTTTATTCCCGTCACCAACGACGAGAAGGGGAGTGAGTAGCATGGAAGCACAGGAAAACTCCCAGACTGAGCAGAATGCTCAGGCACCCAAGAAGCGCGAGCTGGCGCTCGTATCGCGCAGTACCTATATCAAGGAGAAGGCGCTGCAGTGGATCTTCTTTGCCTGCGCGTTCTTGGCGGTCGTTACCGTCATCCTGATTTTTGTCTTTACCACATACTCGGCGCTGCCCGTCTTTACCGACATCGGTCTGGCGGACTTCTTTAGCTTTACGTGGGCGCCCTCTGAGGGCCACTACGGCATCATGTCGCTGCTTGCCGGCTCAGGTCTGGTGACCGTCGGTGCGCTCGCCATGGGCGTGCCGCTAGGTGTGGGCACGGCCGTGTACCTGGTCGAGATCGCCGGCAAGCGCGTGCGCAAGCTTATCAGCCCCGCCGTTGACCTGTTGGCCGGCATCCCTTCTATCATCTATGGCTTCTTTGGAATGATCATCATCCGTCCGTTTATCGCGCAACTGACCGGTGGTCTTGGTTTTGGTGCGCTGACGGCGTGGTTCGTGCTTGCCATCATGATCGTTCCTACCATCACCACACTCACCATCGATGCCCTCAATTCCATTCCCATGGGCATTCGCGAGGCATCGTATGCCATGGGCGCCACCAAGTGGCAGACCATCTATAAGGTCGTGCTACCTGCCGCTAAGCTGGGTATCGTGGATGCCATCGTGCTGGGTATGGGCCGTGCCATCGGAGAGACCATGGCCGTGCTCATGGTCGTGGGTAATGCCCCGGTTATTCCCGACAGCATTGCGAGCCCTATCTCGACGCTCACGAGCCAGATCGCACTCGACATGAGCTATTCCTCGGGTCTGCACCGCTCGGCGCTGTTCGGCATGGGCGTGGTCCTGTTTATCATCTCCGCCGCGATGGTGGGCATTGTCCGTCTGATTTCCAAGAAGAAGAGGGGGTAGGCTATGTCCGATTCCGTTGACACGACGGTCGATACGACCTCGTCGCGCGAGCGCATCAAGCGTGCCCTTTCCCACGGCAAGAAGGGCCGCATCAACAAGGACCTGTCCAACAAACTCATGCTCGGCGTATTCCGCGCGGCTGCTTATATCACCACGCTGGTGCTGGTCGCTATCATTGCCTACGTGGTCATCAACGGCTTGCCGCATATCTCGCTCGACTTTATCTTCGGTTGGCCCCAGGGCGTCAACGCCGAAGGCGGTATTTGGCCCACGATCGTCTCGACCATCTACGTGACGGCGCTTGCCATGCTCATCTGCACGCCGATTGCCGTGCTGGCGGCCGTCTATCTTGCCGAGTACGCCAAGCAGGGTAAGGTCGTCGAACTCATTCGCTATGCTGCCGACGCCTTGGCCTCGGTGCCCTCCATCGTTATGGGCCTGTTTGGCTACGCCTTGTTTGTCGAGGCCATGGGCTTGGGTCTTTCGATGATCTCGGCCGCCCTGGCGCTCGCGCTCTTGATGCTTCCCATCGTCATGCGCACCACCGAGGAGGCCATTCGCGCTGTGCCGCGCTATATCCGTTGGGGCGCGTACGGCCTGGGCGCCACCAAGTGGCAGGTCGTTTCCAAGATCGTGCTTCCTTCTGCCTTTGGCCGCATCGCCACCGGTATCGTCCTTGCCATCGGCCGTGCCATCGGCGAGACTGCGGTGGTGCTCTACACCATGGGTCAGGCCATCAACCTGCCTATCTCGCCACTCGATTCCGGCCGCCCCATGACGGTCCACCTGTACCTGCTTGCCAACGACGGCATCAACATGAACGCAGCCTATGGCACCGCGCTCTTGCTGATGGTGATCATTTTGGCCTTCAACTTGTTTGCGCGCTTCCTGTCGCGCAAACGCCGCTAGTTAAGGAGTCCCATGTCCGTCTATCAGTCCGCTCCTACGCTGGAGCAAGCGGCCATTACGGCCAAGGATTTCAACTTTTGGTACGGTGACTTTCATGCGCTGACGGGGCTCGACCTCAACATCGCTAAGAACGCCATCACCTCGTTTATCGGCCCTTCGGGCTGCGGCAAATCGACGTTTTTGCGCTGCATCAACCGTATGAATGACCTGATCGAGGGCACCCGCGTCGAGGGCACCATGACGCTTGACGGCAACGATATCTATGCCGAGGGCGTCGATCCGGTCGACCTCCGCCGTCGCGTGGGCATGATCTTTCAGCAGCCTAACCCGTTTCCCAAATCCATCTACGAGAATGTCGCTTTTGGCCCTCGTCTGCAG
>CAUGKA010000027.1 GCA_959599615.1 uncultured Collinsella sp.
CCAGGCCGGCAATCACGAGCGGCAAACTCAGCAGCTGGCCCATGGTGATAACGCCTCCCAGCAGATAGCCCAGCTGGGCATCGGGCACGCGCACAAACTCAATCAAAAAGCGAACGATGCCGTAGCCCATCACAAAGACGCCCATAAACGTACCCTGGGGCAGCAGCGGTTTTTTGCGACTGAGCACCTGCAGGATGCAGAAGAGCACAATGCCCTCTAGAAACGCCTCGTAGAGCTGGGAGGGATGGCGCGGCATATCGCCCGCGGTGCCGCCAAAGACCACACCCCAGGGCAGATCGGTCGGCTTACCCCACAGCTCACCGTTTACGAAGTTGGCGCAGCGTCCCAGGCACAGCGCCAGCGGAGCGCCGATAACGGCAAGGTCGGCGATGGTCCAGGCGTCGAGCTTATACATGCGGCACACGATGATGCCGCCCAAGATGCCGCCGACCAGGCCACCGTGGAAGCTCATGCCGCCCTCGTTGGTGGCAAAGATCTCGAGCGGGTGGGTCCAATAGTAGCCATCGCCGTAAAAGACGACGTAAAACAGGCGCGCACCGATGATGAGGCCAAAGACCGCGCCGACCACGACGCTCGTCAGGTCATCAATCGTAATGTCGAAGCCCCAGCGGCGCTGCGTGCGATACATAACGACTGCCGTAAGCAGGGCGCCGACCACATAGGCCAGGCCGTACCAGTAGATGGTGATGGGGCCCGCCGAGATCGCGACGGGGTCAAGCATATGGTAGAGGTCGTTGAGCATATCGATCACCCTGCTCCCTACATACAAATGCGGCCGCGGGCCTTACGCTCGCAGCCGCATATTTGGGCGTAACGTCTATGCGGAGCGTACCGTCCGCAGCTTTCGCATCTTAGAACGGCGCGTACTCGTCGTACAGGTCCTCGGCCTCGCCGGAAGCATTGACCTGCTCAACGCGGGTAACGCCGGGCACATGCTCCTTCAGGATGCGCTCGATACCCATGGAAAGGGTTAGCGAGCTCATGGGGCAGCCGGCGCAGGCGCCCTGCAGCTCCAGCTTGACAACACCCTCGTCGTCGACGCCCACATACTCCATATCGCCGCCATCGGCCTGCAGGTTGGGGCGAATCTCTTCAAGAACCTTCTTAAGCAGCTCTTCGTTAACAGCCACAGGGGCTCCTTTCTCACAATAACGCGGGCACGCCCGCGGACAGGGGCTATGTTACTACAGCCATGTACCCGCTTAGGCGCCAGCCATGCGTGCGGACACGACTTTCACGAGCAGTCAATTTGGGACGGGACTTTTTTAGCTGCTTTGCCGCCAGCTGGCGTTGGCACACGCTACTGCTGAGTCTGTTCCCCGGTGCCAATATGAACATCGACGATAACCTGGCGGTAGCTGATGCCGCAGGAGTCGAGGATGCGACGGCTAATACGGCCGTCATCGGTGTCGGCATACTTATTGTCCAGGTAGACGACCTCGCCCACGCCCACCTGCGCCAGGATCTTGGCGCAGTCGTGGCACGGGAACAGCGTGACGTAAACCGTGGAACCCTCGAGGTCCTTGAGCGAGCCACGGTAGTTGAGCACGGCGTTGGCCTCGGCATGGACCACGTAGTTGTGCTTGTCCTGCAGCGGGTCATCGCTCGTACCCCACGGGAAAAAGTCGTCGTTGAGCGCCGAGGGTGTGCCGTTGTAACCCACCGAAAGGATGCGGTGGTTGGTGCTGGCGATGCACGCTCCCACCTGCGTGTTGGGGTCCTTGCTGCGGCGCTGCGCGGCGATGGCCACGCTCATAAAGAACTCGTCCCAGCTAATAACGTCGCGGCGCTTGCCCGACGCGGTTTGATGAAGATCGTCCGACATGGCAGACACCTCCGAAATCGCAATAGTTTGGCCCATTGTAGCAGGTGAAAGGTAGGGGCGCTTATCCCACCAGCCCCTCGCCCTACGCGCGGCGGGGCTTTTGGTTGATGCGGTAGAGCTCGGCGAGACCCCGCAACGTCAGCGCGTCGTCTACCGTCAGGCTATGGCCGACCAGCGCCGCAAGTGCCTCGGCATCGTCGCCGGTAATGACGATGGGCACATCGCCCTCCCCCGCGGCCTTGGTCGCGCGCATCTCGGCAAGCACCATGTCGAGCATGCCGTCGATGCGGGCTACCTCGCCCAAAACCACACCCGAGCGCATGGCCTCACGCGTGTTGTGGCCGATTACATGTGTGGGCGCCGAGGGCTCAACCTGGGGTAGGCGCGCTGCTGCCGCCGAGAGCGAACGGGCGCCGAGTGCCAGCCCCGGCGCGATAACGCCGCCCACAAAGGTACCGTGCGCGTCGATGACCTCGATATTGGTCGTCGTGCCCAGGTCAATCACGATGCACGGCGAGCCGTAGACGGCGCGGGCCGCCACGGCATCGGCAATGCGGTCGGGGCCGATCTCGGCTGGATCGTCGTAGTGCACGGGCATGCCGGTCTTAAGTCCCGGCCCCACGGTGAGCACGCGCCCCGTGCAGGTGCGGGAAAGTGCCGCCTTCCACGGGCGCTCGAGCGCCGGGACCACGCAGCTCAGCACAGCAGCCGCGGGCACAAGCGCACCCGGCATGCCCGCATCGGCCGCCAGTGCGGCCATGACCTGCACGAGACGCATGCGCGCCTCGTCTGCTGTGATGCTCGACGGCGTGGTGATCTCGCACGTCGCAAGCGGACATTCCTGCGCCGCGGCCGAATCCTCTGCAAACAGGCCAAAGCGAATGAACGTGTTGCCCACGTCGACCGTCAATATATATGCGCACCCATTAAGCATCGTCGGCGCTCCTTTCGTCTGCCCAGCAGTATATCGCCTACCTAAACCAGTCATCCCAAAATGACTAGTTTGCGGCTATACTGGTGCGCGGTCGCGCGCGAGCTCATGCGGCGGCCCTTGGTAACCCGACTTCCCGCGCCGTATCCGCAACGGCGCTCCCGGGGGAAGCGGATATACGCAAAGGAGTTTTATATGAGCAATCCCTCGAACCGCGCTTCGATGCGCGGGCAACTTACGCTGCGTGGCGTCGTCATCGGCGTCCTTGGCTGCGTGATCATCACGGCAAGCTCGGCCTATACCGCCCTCAAGATGGGCGCACTCCCCTGGCCGATCGTCTTCGCTGCCGTCATCTCGCTGTTCTTCCTTAAGCTCATGGGCAACGCCAGCCTCAACGAGGCAAACGTCACCCACACCATCATGTCCGCAGGCGCCATGGTCGCCGGCGGCCTGGCGTTTACCATCCCGGGCGCCTGGATGCTGGGCTATGCCGACCAGATCAGCTGGCTCGACATGTTTATCGTGGCACTCGCCGGCACCATCCTGGGTCTGCTGGCGACAGCGCTCATCCACCGTCACTTTATCGTGGACGCCGCGTTGGAGTTCCCCACCGGCAACGCCGCAGCTCAGACCCTGCGCGCCACCGAGGCCGGCGGCAAGACCGGCAAGCAGCTCTTTGGCTCCATGGCCATCGCCGGCATCTACAGCGTGCTTCGCGACGCCCTGGGCGTGGTGCCCAGCATGCTGTGCACGCTCAATATCCCCGGCGTTACCTTTGCCATCTACAACTCGCCCATGTTGCTCTCCGTCGGCTTTTTGGTGGGCTTCGCCCCCGTCGCTTTCTGGTTTGCCGGCGCGCTGCTGGGCAACTTTGGCATCATTGTCGGCGGCACCGCTGCCGGCCTGTTCGATGTTGTGACCGCACAGGGCATCGTCAAGTCCCTCGGCATGGGCCTTATGATGGGCTTTGGCGTCGCCGTCGTCCTCAAGGACATCCTGCCGCAGGTCGCCGGTATCGTCCGCGGCCTCGCCGCCGACAGCTCCACCGACACCGACGAGCAGTCACTCATCTCGGGCTCCCTTAAGCTCGACGCCGGTATCATCGGCCTGGGCGCTGCCGTCATCGCCGTGATCATCGCCATCGTGCTCGACCTTGGTCCCGTCCCGGCCGTCATCGTCACGCTGTTCACCTTTGTCACCACCATCATGAGCGCGCAGAGCTGCGGCCAGACGGGCATCGACCCCATGGAGATCTTCGGCCTCATCGTCATGCTCATCGTTGCCGCCTTCGCGCAGCTCGCTCAGGTCAAGCTGTTCTTTATCGCCGGCATCGTGGCCGTAGCGTGCGGCCTTGCGGGCGACGTCATGAACGACTTTAAGGCCGGCGCCGTGCTGGGCACCAACCCGCGCGCACAGTGGGTCGGCCAGGCCATCGGCGGCATCGTGGGCGCCCTGGTCGCTGCCGCCGTCATGGTCGCGCTCGTCACCGCCTATGGTCCGGACGCCTTTGGTCCCGACAAGAGTTTCGTTGCCGCACAGGCAAGCGTCGTCGCCACCATGGTCTCGGGCATCCCGAGTGTGCCGTGGTTCGCAGGCGGCTTTATCGCCGGTATCGTCATGTACTGGCTCGGCATTCCAGCCATGATGATCGGCCTGGGCGTGTACCTGCCGTTCTATATGTCGCTCACGGCCTTCTTGGGCTCCTGTGTCAAGCTCGCTTACGACAAGTGGTCCGCCCACCGCGACGCCACCGCTGGTCTTTCGGACGAGGAGAAGGCTGCCAAGGACGCCGCCTTCCAGGAACAGGGCCTGGTCGTCGCCAGCGGCCTGCTCGGCGGCGAGTCCATCGTCGGCGTTATTCTGGCGTTTGTCTCTGTTGGTCTGAGCCTGCTGGGGTAGGCCGAACAACAACGCACCAGCGCAGAGCGCGGAGTCGGAATCAAACCGGCCCCGCGCTTTTTTGTCTATTTGACTCTTATGATCCTCACGGCGTTTTAGCCATGTCGATTGGCCTGACTTCCAGGTCAACAAACCTTGTCTGACACCTCGCCTAACGCGGTGTAGAGTAAAGACGACAGACGCAAGAAGCGGCTCAGAAGCTAAACGAGGTAAGCATGGAACTCGACAAACAACAGATCAAGCGGCTGCGCGAGCGTCATCATCGTCGTCACGGTATACGCCCTGCACACAGCGAGGCCATGGAGAATGCCACCCGTTTCCTTAAGCAGGCGTTCAACATTCGCGAGGGACGCGCGCCCTATCACGTGATTCGCAAGCGCTTTGTAAACGGGGCGCGCCTGACTGGCTCGCACTTATGCATCCTGATCATTGCCATGTTGATCGCGAGCATCGGCCTCGATATCGACTCGGATATCGCCATTGTAGGTGCCATGCTCATCTGCCCGCTCATGGGCTCGGTCCTTGCCATGGCATATGGCATCGCCACGCTCGACCGCGAGATTACCGTCGAGGCCATTGCCGGTCTCGCGTTGCAGATGGCCTTCTGCCTGATTACGTCCACGCTGTACTTTAAGCTCTCACCGCTCGGCACCACCACGGCCGCTATCATCGACAACTCGACACCCACCGTCTGGGATCTTGCCGTCGCGCTCGCGGGTGGCTTTGCCGGAGGCCTGGGCAACTCGCGCGACCAGGAGCCCGCGACGCTTATCGCGGGCGTGGCCGTGGCAACCGCGCTCATGCCGCCCCTGTGCGCGGCGGGTTACGGCATCGCCATCGCGAGCGGATCGCTGTTTCTCTCGGCGCTCTACGAATTTGGCATCAACGTTGTCTTTATCGCACTCGCGGCCGAAGCCGTATTGCTTCTTCTACGTGTACCGCTCAAGCGTGACCTCAACGGCGACGGCATTGTGACCGCCGAGGAAAACGCCGAGGTCGATGAGCTGTCACACAAGGTGCGCCGCCGCATCATCGTGGGCACGGTGATCTTTGCCATCCCCTGCATCGTTATGACCGCGGGGTCTATTGGCTCGGCGCAGGCCGGCGTGCAGGACGGCTATGGCGTCACCGAAACTACGCGCGAGCTTGCCGCGGTACTGCCGGGCTTTAAGGAATACACCGTCGCCGTCGAGACCTCGGCCACCGAAGGCGGGGAGGAGGGCCTCGTCGAGCGCGAGGTTGTCGCCCATGTGACGACAAGCGAGACACTTGGGGCGCACGACCGTCGTGTTGCCCGCAAGCTCATCGACCTCAATGTGCCCGAACTCGATCGCGTGGAGTTCGATGTGAAGTGATGCCGGCGCGGGATGAGCGCTCGCACGGACGCAAGTTATGACGAGGCGCAGACGCGATACGGACGCGAGCAAATAGCGTGGTGCAGTTCACACCCGCGCCCCGCTCGCCGTTTTATTGCCGTGAATCAACTGTCCACATCGACATCGCCAGACTCCACCATAAACGCCGGATCGGTGCTCACCAGATAAAAACGGGTCACCTTGGTATCTCTAAATAGGTAGAGCAAGCCCTGATCGCGTCGGCGCGAAATATGCGCCACGTGGACCGTACCGAATATTTCGCCGTTTTCATTCTTTAATATCAGAATGTTGGGGTCATCCGTACGCTTAAACTGCCCGTCTGTGCAGATTCCGTCTTGGTCAACCAGCTGCCATCGACAGTTGTCCTCCTCAAGAAAAGCCAGGGTTTCCCGACTCGTTTTGTCATCCCGATAGTAGCCATCAATGGCGAAGCCTTCGGAAGCACATTCCTGCATATAGGATGTTTCTCGACTTATAGCGAACTGCCCCATAGCGCCCAGGAGCACAGCTAGGCAAACCACTGCAAGGGTTATCGAGATAGTACGGCGGCCCATATTAACCAGCCCGATACTTGTTTAACGGAGCGTGAAACATACTTGGCACCTCCGATATCAGAGCAAACGTCACCCGCAGCCCGGCGGCAGTCATATGTTTCCAACATCAAACCATATGGCAACCACTCGCGAGAGGAGTATCGGCGAACGGTGCATTTTTGCGCTCCATTGGTCAAACGTCAACGCGCGCTACAGCTCTTGCCCGATCAATTCAGATTTTGTCGCATACTACCGTAGATCCCCAACGCTTCCACCCCCAAGAGATCATTTTTAGTACGTAAAGAAGCCCTCGCCCGAGCTTTCGCCCAGCTTGCCTTCGTCGAGCATCTGCTTGAGGACGGATGCCATGGCCTTAAAATTGTAGGGCATCATCATCTTTTTGAGCAGTGGGCTCACCAAGCCCGGCACCTTCTGATACTGCATGACAATGTTGTAAGCCGTTTGGATACCAACCGTATCGAATACGCGGAACGGACCCTTGGGGGCGCCAGTGCCACGCGTCCATGCAAGGTCGATGCTCTTGGGGTCGCTCACGCCCGAGACGTAGAGGTCGAGGCCCGAAAGCAGCCATAGCACCAGCATGGAATTGAGCAGGTAACCGTTCTTTTCCTTGTTGACGGGCAGGGCAAGCATACGGATATCGTTAGCAAAGTCGACGAGCTCATCGAAATAGCGCTTGTCGGTTTGGCTCTGGGCCATGACCTCGGTCATATTGTTCTTCCAGATGGAATTGGCAAAGTGCAGCGACAGGTACTTCTCGGGGCGGCCGGTGTACTTGGCAAAGGTGCTTGGCAGCAGCGTGGAGGAGTTGGTCACGACGACGGTCTTTTGCGGGAGTGCCGGGGCGAGCTTCTTGTAGAAGTCGATTTTTGCCTGAGTATCCTCGCCATAGATTCGATGACCAGATCGGCGTCGGCCACGGCCTTGGCAAGATCAAGCTCCAGCTTGAGCGTGGAGTAGGCACGCTCAACGGCGGCGAGCGCTGCCTCCCTGTCGAAGGGCTGGCCGCTATCGGCGATACCGGAGCACCACTCACCCGTACCGTCCGCCATGCCCTCGATAGCCGCGATGTACTCCTCGCGCACATGATCGATCTTGGGCCGGGTGCGGCCGATGCTGCCCTCGCTGCGCAGCCAGATCGTCACATCAAAGCCGCAGTAGGCAGCCTGAAAGGCAATCTGGCTTCCCAACACGCCGCCGCCGGCAACACAAACGGTCTTGTAGCTCATGGAACGGTCCTCTCTTACGTAATTCCATAGATGTGTATTTATTCAACCGTAAGAGGACGGCACGCCGGGCATGGGTTCTATAAACGGACGGTAATTTGCGGCGAACGGCTACATATGTTCATTATCTCTCGATTTTGGAGGCCCCTTTTAGCGCCGCTGGACCGCTTTTTCGGAAGTGCGGGGAAAAATCGAGTTTCGCCGACCAGACCGGCTTTTTTACAACAAAACCGCAGGTCATGAGAGCCTAAAATGGCAGTGTGCTCGGGAGGTTCGCGTTTTTCACCGCACTTCTGAAATACGCGCCTACGGAAGGCTGCAGCAAGGTCATTTGCGCAACATATGTTCAGAAAAAAACGGGTGGTAGCCGGTACGGCTACCACCCGTTTGTCTCATATCTAGCCCATAGCAGGCAAGCTACTTCTTAATGCCACGCCCCAGACGCTCGGCGACCGACGCCACGGCCTCCTCGCTGGCCGGTCCGCAGCTCACACAGCCATCGTGGGCACGCATCTGGCCGGTGACCTCGTCCATCGCGAGCGGCGCCACCTTCTCGAGCTTAAAGCCCTTGCCGGCGCGCATGTTTTCCTTGGCCACGCTGATCATGAGCTTAATGCGGTTGAGCTGGTTGACCTCGGACGCACCGGGGTCGTAGTCCACCGCGACGATGTTGCTCTCGGGATGCTGGCGGCGCAGCTCCTTGATCACGGCCTTGCCCACCACGTGATTGGGCAGGCACGCAAAGGGCTGCGTGCAGATGATGTTGGGCGCGCCATGGTCGATCAGGTCGAGCATCTCGGCCGTGAGCAACCAGCCCTCGCCCATGTTGTTGCACACCGAAAGCACCGTACGGGCCTTGTCGGCCATGGTGCCGATGCGCTCGGGCGCCTCGAAGCGGCGGGACTTCTCGAGCATCTCCTCCACCGGCGTGCGCATCCAGTCCACAAGCTTGATGAGCGCTTGCATGCCCGCGCGCGTAGTGGCAGAGCTTCCCAGCTCGTCTTTCTGCAGCTCGGCGTTGCTCATGGAGTACAGGAAGAAGTCGAGCAGGCCCGGCACCACTGCCTCGCAGCCCTCGCGCTCAATGACATCGACCACGTGGTTGTTGGCCGTGGGATGGAACTTGACCAAGATCTCACCGACCACGCCCACGCGCGGCTTGGTGCCCTCGCCCACGAGCGGCATAGTGTCGAACGCGCGGATGGCCTCGCGGCACAGCTTGGTGTAGTTGTGACGGTTAAACTTGGGCGCCAGCTTGCGGGCACGCGCCATGTACTCCTCGTAGAGCGCGTTGGCGGCACCGGGCGTTGCCTCGTACGGGCGGCAACGGTAGAGCATCTGCATCATCACGTCACCAAAGAGCACCGCGTACACGGCCTGCTTAAGCAGCGCCGGCGTAATCTTAAAGCCGGGGTTGTCCTCGCCGAGCGCCACAGCCGAAAGCGAGATCACGGGGATCTCGGGGTGGCCACTCTCGCGCAGAGCCTTGCGAATGAGCGCGATGTAGTTGGTGGCACGGCAGCCGCCGCCGGTCTGGCTGATGACCACGGCCGTCTTGGACAGGTCGTACCGACCGCTCTCAATGGCCTCCATGATCTGGCCGGTCACCAGGATCGACGGATAGCAGATGTCATTGTTCACATAGCGCAGACCGGCCTCGACGGCATCGTGATCGGTCGAGGGCAGCAGCTCCAAGTTGTAGCCGGCACCGCGGAACACCTCTTTAACCAGGTCAAAGTGGATCGGCGCCATCTGCGGGCACAGGATGGTGTAGCCCTCCTCGCGCATCTGCTCGGTAAAGGGCACCTTGGGCCACGCGGTCGAAGCACTCTCGCGCTGAGCCTCAAACGTGTACTTGCGGCTCGCGAACGCGGGGGCATCCGTGGAGGGCGCCACCGGCGCGGCATCGCCCTGCTCGTAGGCCTCGCCCGCGGCCGTGGCCTCGGCCAAGCGCTCGGCCTCCTGGTCCTTAAGCGCCGCCATGAGCGAGCGGATTCGGATGCGCGCGGCGCCCAGGTTGGACACCTCGTCGATCTTGAGCACGGTGTAGATCTTGCCGCTGGCTTCCAGAATTTCCTGTACCTGGTCGGTGGTCAGGGCGTCCAAGCCGCAGCCGAAAGAGTTGAGCTGGATCAGGTCCAGGTCGTTGCGCATCGTCACAAAACGGGCGACGGCGTACAGGCGGCTGTGGTACATCCACTGGTCGACGACGCGGATGGGACGCTCGGGCTTCACCAGATGCGCAAGCGAATCCTCGGTAAAGACCGCAAAGCCAAAGCTCGAGATAAGCTCGGGCAAGGCATGGTTGATCTCGGGGTCGTTATGGTAGGGGCGGCCGGCGAGCACGATGCCGTGACCGCCGTGGTCCTCGACCCACTTAAGGGCCTCCTCGCCCATGGTCTGGATGTCCTCGTGGAAACGCGCATCGGCCTCAAAGGCAGCGTTGACGGCGGCATCGACCTCGGAGCGCGTGATCTTGGGTCCACGCACGCGACCGCGACCAGCCTCGGCATCGGCCACGCGGTCGACGGCGAGCACCTGGTACAGACGGCGCTTGAGCTCGGTCTTGTCGTGATAGGGCACAAACGGGTACAGGAACTCGATGTTCTGCTCGCGGATCTCGTCGATATTGAGCGCCAGCGCCGTGGGGTAGCTCATGACGATGGGGCAGTTGTAACAGTTACCGGCGGTCGGATCCTCCTTGCGCTCCCAGCGCACGCACGGCATCCAGATGAAGTCGACATCGCGGTCGATAAGGTTCATCACGTGGCCGTGGCTCATCTTGGCCGGATAGCACACGCTCTCGGACGGCATGGATTCGATGCCCGCCTGGTAGGTCTTCTTGCTCGACTGGTCGGACAGCTGCACGCTAAAGCCCAGGCGCGTAAAGAACGCATGCCAGAAGGGGTAGTTCTCGTACATGTTGAGCGCGCGCGGGATGCCGACGGTACCGCGCGGGGCCTCGTCGGGGCTCAGCACCTCGCGGTTAAAGAGCAGCTCGTTTTTCTTTTTGAAGAGGTTGGGTGCCTCAGTCTTTTGCTTTTTGTGGCCGGCACCCTTCTCGCAGCGATTGCCGGTAATGAAGCGCCTGCCGCCACCAAAGTCGTTGACGGTGAGCTGGCAGTTGTTGGAGCAACGGCCGCAGCGGACATGCTTTTGCGTCACGGTGAGGTGCGCGATGTCCTCGGCAGAAAGAATGGTCGAGGTGCCGTCGGCGCCCGCGCGATCGCGGGCGAGCAGGGCCGCACCGTAGGCGCCCATGCAGCCGGCGATGTCGGGACGCACGGCATGAACGCCGGTGAGCTGCTCAAACGCGCGCAGCGTGGCATCGGACATAAAGGTGCCACCCTGAACGATCACCTGGTTGCCGATCTCCTTGGGGTCGCGCAGCTTAATGACCTTGAACAGGGCATTCTTGATGACGGAATAGGACAGGCCGGCCGCGATGTCGCCCACCGTGGCACCTTCCTTTTGCGCCTGCTTGACGCGCGAGTTCATAAAGACCGTGCAGCGACTGCCCAGGTCGACCGGGGCCTTGGCATGGATGGCGGCGTCGGCGAACGCGCGCACGTCCATGTTCATAGAGACGGCGAAACTCTCGATAAAGCTACCGCAACCCGACGAGCAGGCCTCGTTGAGCATGATGTGCTCAATCACGCCGTCCTTGACGCGCAGGCACTTCATGTCCTGGCCGCCGATGTCCAGGATAAACTCAACGCCGGGCAGGAATGCCTTGGCGCCGCGCAGGTGCGCAACGGTCTCGATCTCGCCGGAGTCGGCCTTGAGGGCCTCGATGAGCAGCGCCTCGCCGTAGCCCGTGGTGGTCACGTGGCCGATGGTGCAGCCCGCGGGAATGTGGTTGTAGAAATCGGCCATGATGACCTTGGCCGTGCCCAGGATGTCACCGTTGTTGTTGCCGTACCAGGTGTGCAGCAGCTGACCGTCCTCGCCCACGAGCGCGGCCTTCATGGTGGTGGAGCCGGCGTCGATGCCGATGAACACGCGGCCGGTGTAGCCGTCGAGCTTGCCCTTGGGGACGACTTCCTGGTCGTGGCGACCCTTGAACTCAGCAAAGTCCTCGTCGGTGGCAAAGAGCGGATCCAGACGCTCGACCTCGGCACCCTGCGTGTCGCCCAAGCTGTCGATGGCCTCGATGAGCTGCGGGAACGTGCTGAGCTTATTGGACTCGTGCGCCATGGCGGCGCCGCTCGCCACAAACAGGTGAGCGTTTTGGGGCACGATACGGTGCTCCTCGTCCAGGTTGAGCGTGAGGTAGAAGCGGTGGCGCAGCTCGGAGAGGTACTGCAGCGGGCCGCCCAGGAAGGCGACGTTGCCACGGATGGGACGGCCGCACGCCAGGCCCGAGATGGTCTGGGTCACGACGGCCTGGAAGATGGAGGCGGCCACATCCTCGGGACGGGCGCCCTCGTTGAGCAGCGGCTGGACGTCGGTCTTGGCAAAGACGCCGCAGCGGCTGGCGATGGGATAGATGGTGGTGGCGTTGGCCGCGAGCTCGTTGAGGCCGCTCGCGTCGGTGTGCAGCAGGGTTGCCATCTGGTCGATGAACGCGCCCGTACCGCCGGCGCAGGTACCGTTCATGCGCTGCTCGATGCCGTTATCGAAGTAGATGATCTTGGCGTCCTCGCCGCCCAGCTCGATGGCGACATCGGTGGCCGGGATAAGGGTCTCGACGGCACGCTTGCTGGCGATGACCTCCTGGACAAACTCCAGGTCGAGCCACTGGGACAGCAGCAGGCCGCCCGAGCCGGTAATGGCGCAGGTCATCTGGGCCGTCGGCAGCACGGTTGCAGCACCCTCGAACAGGTCGCGGGCGCAGGCGCGGACGTCGGTGTGGTGGCGCTGGTACTTGGCGTAGACGATCTGGTTGTCGTCGTTGAGCACGGCGAGCTTAACGGTGGTGGAGCCCACGTCGATGCCCAGGTGCAGGTTGCCACGAGCGTTCTCGGGGTTGAAGATCGCGCCTTCGGGGGCGTGGGCGGCGGCTATGGGCTCAGCGGCGGTGGCGGGCTCGCTAGTGACGGACGCCTCCCCTGCCGCGTTCTTGGCATCGGCAACTGCCTCGGCAACTTTCTCGGCTGCCGCGGTCGCGGCCTTCTGCGCGGCGTCCACCACGGCGGGCGCGGCCTCGCGTGCGGCAGCAACCATACGATCCTTGATGCCCTCGACGAGTTTGCTCATTGTCTCTCCTCTTAGTTGTTGGACTCGACGGTTGCGGCGGTGTCGGCCGCGTCCTCGAGCTGCAAGTTCAATAGCTTCATGCCGTATTCCGGCACGTTAATATCGATGGGTTGGCCATACAGGTCACCGGGGCGCACAAAAGCGAGCACCGTCATAATGCGCGCCATGGCCTCGGGCGATTCGGTGAGCCCACGCTCAAACCAGCGCTGAATCATGCCGACCTCGGCACTCACGACGTAGGTGACGTAGTAGTCAAAGAACGTGCCCAGCGCCAGGCCCAAAATACCCGTCTGCGCACGCGGCACCACAGCCTCACGCGCGGTGTCGATGATCCTTTTAATGAAGGCCTGGTCGCCGCCCGGACCCAGCAGCGCACCGATTAAGTCGCGGTTGGCCGCAAGATAACGCAGCAGCTCAACCGAACCGGGCGCCGGCTCGAGCTCATCGATGTTGTGATAGAGATCAGGCAGCTGAGCTGCGGTGATGAGCTCAATGCGCTCACGGATCTCGGCCAGCAAGCCGTCCTCGATTTGATTGATAAAGTCGGGAATATCGCGGTAGTGCGAATAGAACGTGCGGCGCGTAAGGCCGGCGCGTTCGGTGAGCGACGCGACATTAATGCGCGAAAGGTCGCCGCTTTCGGCAAGCTCGCTGGCAAGTGCCTGGCGAAGGGCACGCTGCGAGCGAAGGGACCGGCGGTCGCATTTCTCGAGCTGGGACAAGCGTCCTCCTTGTTACTCAGCCTGTGCGCTATTGCACAGTGCGAGTATTATTGCACACCGTGTGCATCAACACGTAAAGGCAATATTTGGAATGTGACGAGGGGGCAGTCCCTTTGTCACAACCCACGACGGCATTACCGATTGTCCAAAATGTCGTTCGTGGGTAGAATAGTGTCGACGGCAGCCCAAGTTGTAGCTAGCTGGGCAGTGCCGTTGTTTGCATTAGGGGGTCAACGCCTTAGCGGCGGCGACCCCTTCTGTTGCGCTTCGAGCGTTGCTTGAGTGCCTCGGAAAGTCCGATAAGCGTCGTAAGAAGCGAGACCAATGCGGTCAGGAGCTTCACGAAATCAATCAAATCGGTCATGGGCATCACCTCCCATCAAATGGAGGGCGCTGCCCGGCACATGGAACTGCCGTCAACAGCAACAGTTCTATCAAAGCGCAGTTAGATATGCGAATGTTTGTTCGCATTTCAGAAGATCGGAGCTCGGGTATAGCGAAGGAGCAGTTCCTTTGCCATACCCGAGCTTGTCGCCGAACTGCCAACTACATTTTTCGAGTTATTCGGCCACGCTATTGGTTTTGTATAAATGCACCGCCGGGATTATCTGAGGGTTTTTGTCCTTATTTGAGCGTATACATGCCCATTTGCGCACTTACGTCACCGAATCAAACACCATTAGAGGCATGAATGTTCCCGAGAGGGCATCTTTAGCCATTTAACGACCTCCGACAGGCCGAATAACTCGAAATTTGTTGGTAGCGAAAGTGTGACAGTCCTATACGCCAAAAGCCGGTATCTCCTATGTGACAAAGGGACAGTCCCTTTGTCACATTATTCGATGACGGTGCGGGAGTTTTGCTTGCGCATGGTGGCGAGCATGTGTTTGGGGACGGCGTGGACCATGCAGTTGCCGATAGTTGCGCTCGCGGCGGCCTTGGCGGCGTCGCTGCCGTTTTTGGTCGCGTAGCTGTGGCGGAAACGCTTGAGCATGGCGATATCGTTGCCGCCGTCGCCGTAGACCGCGACCTCGTCCTCGGCAATACCGTAGTAGCCCGCTAGCCAGGCCACGCTCTCGCCCTTGTTGCACGCCACGTCCGTGATCTCGAACATCACCGGGTCGAACGGCGCGTTGACCACGCGGTTCGATCGCTCGGCCAAATATGCCTTAAGGTCGCGCTCCAGCTCGGGCGAGGTCACGCGACAGTTGATCTTGCACACATCGTGGCGCAAGATGTCGCCGATCGACTGGTCGAAATACTGCTCCTCGTGATAGCCGCCACGTGCACGCATGCCACGCATCACGATACGCTTGATGGGGCTGTCCTTTTTAAAGCCCGCCTGATGCATCTCGAACGATCCACTCGAAAACATGCCATCGGGCGTAGAACAATCAAAACAGATATCCGGAAACTCCTTGAGTAGCTCCTCGGTGATCTGCGGGTCGACGGTCCAGGTTTTGAGCACCTCGCCATGACTGTCGCGCACGATGGATCCGTTGGAGCAGCAGGCGTCAAGCGCCAGGCCTGTAAAGCCATGCTCGCCGATCGGCAGCGTCGAGCGTCCGGTCGCGGGAACCACATGCAAGCCAGCCTCGGTCAGCTCGCGAATGGCGCGGCGGATAGTCCCATCTGCCTCGTGCAGGGCGTTAAGCAGCGTTCCGTCTAAGTCACTCGCGAACATCTTGATCATGGGCATGCCTCTCCTTCGTCTGCACGATATTGTAGACGAAGGAGAGGCATGCCCAAACAATGCCGTCCCGGCGCGGCGGGCCACTGCCTCCGCAAATTCACGGTGCCCCAGCGCGTCAAGACAATCGCCGCAAGCGATTTTTCAGACGATAAAACAGCACCGTCGTCAACGTCAGCACCGCCAACATGGCTGCGAATACAATCGCTGGTGTCCATCGATCATATGCAACCCCGTACGTCAATTGGCCGATAGGTGTTGCGCAGGAAAGGACCATGTAAACGACCGAAAGCACTTTTCCGCAGAGCTCAGTCGGCGCCGCCCGCTGAACAAACGCGATAATTTCAACCGACGCAATGCTTGCCCACACCATGACCCATGCCGAACCAACCGCAAACACGGTGAACATGCATACATCTGCGCCGAACAGTAGCGTGACAATGATCGGTGCGACTCCAAAACAGATCATCGCAACATATCGACATATGCCATTGAAAGAAAAACGATGCGGCCAAATGCCGACCAAGCCACTGCCGGCAAGACCACCCAAGCCCATGGCCACCTCAACTATCCCAACGCAGGACGATTGCATGCCGAGATGCTTTGTAACAATAATGGGAGCGCCAATCGTTAGCCCAACCAACGCAAAGTTCAAAACAGCCGCAAGCAAAATCACAGCGACCAATGATGCATTTTGCAACAGATACCGAATCGACTCCCAAAAATCGTTTCGGCATGTCGTACGAGTCGCGCCGTCTCCCATCGTTTCAGATGAGGCATTTTGCTTGAGTGCGACCCCAAACAAGAGAGCTGAAATCGCAAACGCCACCGACGCGGTTGTGCAAAGAGTATCGATGCCAAAGCACCCATAGACTGCCGTCCCGACCACAGGGCCCAAGATATTGCTCACCATGGTCATCTGCGAAACCAATGCAGTGGCCCGCTCAACCTTCTCTTCACCCGCCATGCGCACCGTCTCAATTTGGAGCATTGGCTTTAGCAGCGATTGAGCGCCATATTGAACACAAAGTATCGCTACTACGACGACCGCAAGAGGCAATGAGTGCTTCATGGGGATAGACAGCAGTGATGCAGTCATCAGAGCAATGCCGAGGGCCACGAGGGCCTCGCGATGTCTTCCCCGATCCGCCAAGATTCCGCCAGCCGGAGTTGCGAGTACGCCGGGTATGAACGCCGTCGCCACGACGG
>CAUGKA010000028.1 GCA_959599615.1 uncultured Collinsella sp.
GGTCAACGCCGGTGCCGCCATCAACGAGGCCAACGAGCAGGAGATGTTTGAGCTTATCGATTCGCTCGATGACATGACCTGCCTGGTTATCAGCGGCTCGCTGCCCCCCAACACCTCCGAGGGCTTTCTGGCAGAGGTCCTGCGTCGCGTGAAGGCGAAGGGCGCCGAGTTCGTGCTCGATATCTCGAGCCATCAGCTGGCCGACCTCATTGCTATGGAGCCGTTGCTCATTAAGCCCAACGACGACGAGCTGCTCGACATCTTTGGCATTAAGGTGAGCGGTGGCGACGACGAGTCCGTCAAGGGCGCCATGGCCGAGCTGCACGCCAAAGGCGCTAAGAATGTACTGCTGACGCTCGGCGGCGACGGCGCGTACTTCTCCAACGGCGAGCACATCTGGTTTGCCAACCGCACCTTCGACGTCAAGCTGCTGTCGACCGTCTGCGCGGGCGACTCCTCGCTGGCCGCCTTCCTTTCCGTGTGGCACGACGCCCCCGAGCGCGTCGAGGATGCCCTGCGCCTCTCGATGGCCACCGGCGCCAACGTGGTCGAGTGCCCGGGTCTGGGCGATTTTGCCAAGGTCGATGAGTATCAGAAGGGCATCGCCATCCGTCAGGTCTGCTAACGCAGCGCACGGACCTTGCATCCTTGCTTTGTAGAGCACCCGTCTCGGATTGCCGAGGCGGGTGCTTTTTCATGTTTGTAGTCGATACCTTGGGATCCAATCGTGCTTGAAGCGCGTTCGCGTGTGCGCCCGCTCTCGTTTCTTGCTAGACTTCTTGGAAACCATCAATCGATATACCCGCAATCGCAGGAGGCCACAGGAATGTGCAATGTTTCGCTCAACGGTACGCAGCCGACCGATGCCTCTATCCGTGTCCTGCGTGCGCTTGAGGCAGCAGGTCTTGAGGCTTGGTACGTGGGCGGTTGGGTACGTGATGCCCTGATGGGACGCCCCAGCCACGATGTTGACATGTGCTGCAGCGGCCTGTGGCAGGAGTCCAAAGAGGCGCTCGAAGCGGCTGATATTGCCGTGGTTGAGTCGGGCATAAAATTTGGCGGCATCACGGCAATTTGCGATGATGAGCGCATTGAGGTCACCACCTACCGCCTAGACGGCTTTTACACCGACGGCCGCCATCCCCAGAGTGTGGAGCGTGCGGCGTCGCTTGAGGACGATCTGGCGCGTCGTGACTTTACCGTTAACGCTATGGCCTGGCATCCCGAGCGTGGTCTTGTCGACCGCTACGATGGTCAGGGCGACCTAGACCGCAAGCTCATCCGCGCCGTTGGAGATCCCAAGCGTCGTTTTAACGAGGACGCGCTTCGCATGCTGCGCGCGGTGCGTTTTGCCTGCCGTCTGGATTTTATGATCGAGCCTAAGACTAAACAGGCGCTTGCCGAGTGCGCGCCGCTGCTCGATGCTGTGGCGCGCGAGCGCGTGGGCATTGAGCTCGAGGGTATCCTTTCGACCGGCCATGGGGGAGACGCGATGCTGCGCTACCCCGAGCTTGTTTGCGCCGCCGTGCCCGAGCTCGCGTCCGCTCGCGGGTTTGATCAACGCAGCGTCTATCATGCGTTTAACGTCTACGAGCATATCGCCCGCGTGCTGACGGTGGCAGGGGAGCTGGCGCTGTGCGACGGCGTCGCGCCCTCGTCGAGCCTTATGTGGGCGGCGTTTTTGCACGACGTTTCCAAACCCGAGTGCTTTACGGTCGATCACGACGGCAGCGGCCACTTCTACGGTCATCCCGAGCTTGGCGCCAAGAAGGCGCGTGTCATCATGGATCGCCTGGCGCTCTCGCACGATTTGGTGCGCGATGTGTGCCTGCTGATCAAATACCATGACAAGCCGTTGCGTCCCGAGCGCTCCTGCCTGCTCAATATGATGCGCGCGCTTTCGGGCGAGGGTGTCGATACGCCGCGTCTGATGGTCGAGCTCATGGACCTTAAGCGTGCCGACACGCTCGGCAAGGCGCCCTCGTGCTTCTATTACGTCGAGACGATCGAGGAGATGCGTGCGCTCGCCCACGATCTGCTGCAGGCGGGGGAGCCCTATACACTCAAGATGCTTGCCATCAATGGTGGCGACCTGATCCGCGCCGGCGTCAAGCCGGGGCCGGAGCTGGGACTGCTTCTCAACGCCGCCCTCGACGCCGTGATCGAGGACAACATCCCCAACAACCGCGAAGCCCTCCTGGCTCATCTCAACTTGAACTAGCTAACCAGTTGACCTGCGCGTTCCATAACCTGCCGACAATTTTTTCGGCAATTTGGAATTTCTTCTTGCGCTTGCGTTTTTTGTCCCGTAATATATTTCCTCGCAGCACGGCAGTGCAGATGTCATGTGGCCCGTTCGTCTAGCGGTTTAGGACGCCGCCCTCTCAAGGCGGAGATCACCAGTTCGAATCTGGTACGGGCTACCATGAATCTGAGACCCGGACTTCCCACGGAAGCCCGGGTTTTTTTATTTCCGAGCAAACCATCTGCAATTCCCATTTGGCCCATAGCTTTACGTTCTGCTTGTGGCCCTTGCGGGTACAATATGCAAGATATTTGGACGGTCAGAAGGAGCCTCATGACGGAGTCCTCTCAGCATACATCTAAGCCCCAGGTCGAGGTTGAGGCCTCGGGCGGCGATGACAACAAGGGTGCACGCCGCGGTGCCATTTTTATCGGCGTCGTGCTGGTTGGCTATATCGTTTATCTGATTGTGACCGGTCAGATGGGACAGTTCTGGGCTGCCATGTCGAGCGTTCAGGCGCCGTGGCTCGTTGCTGCATGCTTTTGCATGTTCCTGTACCTGTTCTTTGGCATCGTTGCCTATGCGATCGCCGTCTGGCTCGATCCCAATTCGCCCGTCGGCATTCGCGACCTGATCTCGGTCGAGGCGAGCGGTATCTTCTTTGGCAACCTGACGCCCATGATGATGGGCTCTACGCCCGCCCAGATTTACCGCCTGACCAAGGCCGGCCAAAATGTCGGCGAGGCCGGTGCCACGCAGTTCACGCGCTTTATCGTGTATCAGTTTGGCCTCGTTGCCTGGGGCGCCATTCTGCTGCTTGCCCGAATGCCGTTTTTCGCCGAGCGCTATGGCGACATGACGCTGCTGTGCGTCTTTAGCTTTGGCGGTCACTGTTGCATTCTGCTTGGCATCTTTGCCGTCGCGCTCATGCCCAAGACCGTCACGCGCGTCGCGCACTGCATCATCAATTGGCTCGAGCGAATGGGCGTCTCGGCCACCAAGATTGAGGGCTGGCGTACGTTTGTCGACGGCGAAATCTACTCTTTCTCCGAGAAGTTCAAGCTTTCAGCCGGCCACTTTTCGTCCATGCTGCTCACGGTGGTCATCACCATGTTGCAGCTCGCGTTTTTCTACCTCGTGCCGTATTTCCTGATGCTTGCCTTTGGCCACCACGAAGTCGACTTTTTCTCGGTCATGGCCGCGAGCGCCTTTGTCCAGTTGCTGAGCTCCGCGGTCCCCTTGCCCGGTGGAACTGGTGGCGCTGAGGGCGGCTTTGCATTGTTCTTGGGTCATTTCTTTGGGTCTGCTTCGACCGCCGGCTATCTGCTGTGGCGCCTCATTACGTTTATCGCGCCGACCATTTTGGCTGCGCCCCTGCTGGGGCTTAAGAGTGCCCACAACGAGAGCATCCATGCGCGCTGGGATCGTGTGATGCGCAAGCTCGGCCGCACGTCTCAGACGCCCTCTGCGCCCATTAAGCCGCACCCCATGATTTCTGTTACCGTTGATCCTAAGAAGCACGCTCAGAAGGCTTCTGGGACCGCTAAGCCGGCGCATAAAGCCTATGTGCGACAGACAGGCGACGGTATCCGCGTGTCTCCGTCGGCACTCAATAAGAAGAAGCGCCCTAAGATGCAGTAGGGCAGTCGTGCGTTCTTCATGATGCGGGGCATATTTGTGCTGTATGGGGGATAATCCTCTTACGTAGATTATCTCTCATCTGTTGATGAATGTCCGCATATCGAAGGGACACGCCCATGGCCACCAGCAAACCGCGTATTGACCGCCGCATCGTTCGCAGCCGCAATGCCATCCTTTCCGCTTTCGAGCGGCTGCTCATGGAAAAGCCGCTGGCAGACATTACGGTGAGTGCCATCGCGCGCGAGGCCAATGTCGACCGCAAGACCTTTTACGTTCACTTTGGTACGGTTGATGGCTTGCTCGATGCCATTGCCGTCGATGTGGTGGAGATGATTGTCGACTCGGTCGAGAAAACGCTTGCCTCCATGGACGGCGACACCAACGAGCACGCCCTGGGCGCGGCGGCTACCTTTTTTAAAACCGTTAACGAGGCGCTGTGCAACAACCTGGTGCTCAATCGTCAGCTGATCGAGAACATTCCGCTCGATGATTTTATGGCTCGTCTTCGTGCGCCGCTCGAGCACGAGATTGCCGAGCGCGATCTGCTGCCCCAAGGTCTCAAGGACGAGATGTTCGACTACTATCTGGCGTTTTTGCTGTCGGGTATTATCGGAATCTATCGCACATGGGCGCTGTCTGACGACTCGGTTCCTATCGAGCGCGTCTCGGAGGTCGCCAACGACCTGACTCTCAATGGCCTGTCGAGTCTGGAATCTCGCTTGGATTAGGCGCAGGCTCGAGTTCGCGAGGCGCTTGTCGGGGTGCAGCCCGATCGATCAGGCGACGAGCATCCCGCCGAAGCAGTCGATGACCGGGCTCAGGTAGACCTTCTCGCCGCCCGGGAGCCTGAACTCGGTGATGTCGGTGAGCCACAGCAGGTTGTGCTCGTCGGCGTGGAAATTCCTGTTTACGAGGTTCTCCGGCGCCTTGTAGACCTCGCCGGCGTAGGAGCTGTAGCCTGAGGATCCTTAAAAGAAAGTCCAGTTTATCCTTTCCACCCCAATTGGGAATCCTCCGATGTGCCTTCGCACGCTCGCATGACCTCGATACCGTGCGAGCGTGCGAACTCGACGAGCTCTGCGTTGCGGGCGTTTATGGTGCCGAAGGCGGCGGGACACACGATAAGGCGCGCGCAGTGGACGAGGAGCTCTTTGGCGCGGGCTATGGTTCTATCCCCGATTGGCTCGAAGGCGCGCTCGGCCACGCATTCCGCTGCCAGGTCGCGCGCGAGCTCGCAGTCGATGTCCCCTTCGTGCAGAACGCCCGCGTAGAAAGCCTTGCCCTGCCGGACGAGCTGGCGAAACACAGCCGACCCCGTACCTGCGCCGGCGATGACGAACGTGTGCGCATCGCCGTGCGGGCGCCCAATTTCCACGCTGCCGAAGCGCTCGTTGAAGGTGCCATGCTGAAGGCCGTAGAGCTCGCCAATCGTCTCGCGCGTGAATATGTCCTCGGGTGCGCCGGCGCGGAAGACCCGGCCGTCCTTCACGCAAATCACCTTGTCGGCGCTTTTCTGCGCGAGCTCGAGTTCGTGGATGGACATGATGACAGCCACATTCCGCGATTTCGCAAGGTGGCGAAGTATTCGCAGCAGGTCGATCTGGTAGCGGATATCGAGATACGACGTGGGCTCGTCGAGCACGAGCACACGCGGATCCTGCGCGATGGCGCGTGCGAGCATGACGCGCTGGCGTTGCCCGTCGCTTATCTGCATGAAGTCGCGCTCGGCGAGCTCTTCCACATGTGCGGTTTTCATGGCCTCGTCGACCCGACTATGGTCGTCGGGCGAGAGTGTGCCCATTCGCCCGGTGTAGGGATGCCTTCCCGCCTCTACGATATCGCGGCAGGTGAGGAGCTCGGTCCGGGGGCGATCTGTCAGCATAACGGCAAGGTTCCTTGCGAACTCCGCCGTCTTCCATCGGGAAATCTCCCGCCCGTCGAGCTCGACCGCGCCGGCAAGCGGTGCCAGATGGCGTGTGATGGTTTTCAAGATGGTCGACTTGCCCGAGCCGTTCGGCCCGATGAGCGCCACGACGTCGCCCGCGCGAACCTCCAGATCGACGCCTTCGACTACGACCTTCTTGTTGTAGCCCGCCGACAGGTCGCTTATGCGGAAAAGCGGCGCTCCGTCAGCCTGCGTTTCGACCGGGGTTTCGAGGTTCGGCTCCGCTCGGAGGAGGCGTTCCGCGCGCAGTTCCGCATAAGCCGAAAGTGCCTTCTGGCGCTTTCGTGCGAGCTCAGGACTGTCTAAGCATGGAATGTCCCCTCCGAGCGTTTTGGGCCGCGGTACGAATTCCCCCATCTACCTCACCCGCTTCTTCAACATGAGCGCGATAACCACCGGCGCGCCGAAGATGGCGGTGACGGCGCTGATGGAAAGCTCGACGGGAGAGAACAGCGTGCGCGCGATCAAATCGCAGCCCGCGCAGAAGATGGCGCCTCCCAAGAAGCACGCGGGAATCACGCGGATGGGCTTCGACGACTTCAGCGCCGACTTCACGAGATGCGGAACCGCGATGCCTACGAACGACACCGGACCAGCGAACGCGGTCACGCAGGCGGAGAGCATGCTTGCTAGAAGGACGAGCACCACGCGGAAGCGTTCGACGTTCACGCCGACGCTTTTCGCGTAGGCTTCTCCCAGCTGGAAGGCGGAAAGGGGCTTCGATATCGCGAATACGCATGCGCTCACGGTGATCACCGCGACCGCGATGACCGCGACGTCGTCCCAGCTCGAACCCGAAAAGCTACCCAAAGACCAGTTGTGCAGGTTCACGATGGACTGGTCGTCGGCGAAGGCGATGAGGAAGTTCGTCGCCGCCGAGCAGATGTATCCCACCATGACGCCCGCAACGATGAGCATGGCCATGGAACTTATGCGCCGTGCGATGAGGAGCACGAAGCCGATGGTGATAAGCGAGCCCAGAAACGCTGCGGCCACCATGGCCGGCGAGGACATGGCCTGGTTCGCGCCCAGAAATACGATCATCGTAAGCGCGACGACGAGCTTTGCGCCCGAGGAGACGCCCAAGATGAACGGGTCGGCGATGGGGTTGTTGAAAAATGTCTGCAGCAGGAACCCGGAGAGCGAAAGTGCCCCGCCGAGAAGCACGGCTGAAAGCACGCGCGGCAGGCGAATCTCCCAGATGACCTGGCTTTCTATGGAATTGGCCGCGCCGCCCGAAAGGATGCCGGGGATGTGGTCTGCGGGCACGAGCACGCTCCCGATGCACAGGTTGGCCCCGACGAGCACGATGAGGGCAACAGCGAGCAGCGCCGTCACGACGCGACACCGCGCGGCGCGCCCCGATTCGTTGTATGCCATGGAAAGCCGGCTTCTCATGGTGCTAGCCGAGCTTCCTCAGATAATGGAAGTCGTTCGCGTCATCGCCGGTGAACGCCCCGTGCAGCTCGCCGATAATGTCGGCGGTAGAAGTCATCTGCTGGTACATGTCGGCGCTTGTGACCCAGACGTTGCCGTTCTTCACGGCTTTGAACTGCGACAATAGCGCGTTTTTGCCTACGAAGTCGTTCAAGGTGGTAACCGATTCGTCGATGGTGCCGTTGTAGACGATGATGTCGGCATCCTTCGCCGTCGCGTAGAAGCGCTCCATTTCGAGCGTTACTGACGAACCTGACGTCGACGACGCCTGCGCGTCATCGAGCGCGTAGCTGCCGCCTGCAAGCTCGATCATCTGCGCCACGTAGTCGCCCGCCCGCCGCGTGACGGCGGCCCCGTTCGAGTTAATGTAGAAATACGCCACGGTTTTACCTGACGACGCGAGCCCCGACGTTTGCTCGATGCGGGCCTTCTGCTCGTTGAACAGGCGCGCGGCCTCGTCTTCCTTGTCGAACAGGACGCCGAAAAGCTTAATCCACTCGACGCGCCCGAGTGCTTCGGGCTCGCTCGACGACTGTTCGGTGAGCACGACGAGCCCGAGCTTCTGCAGTTTTTCCTTCACATCGGGCGTGTGGTTGATCATGGTGTTCTCGATGGCGAGCGTGCAGCCCGAGGCCGATATTCGCTCGTAGTCGGGCGCGCTGTACTTGCCGCCGTAGGCGATCGCCCCACTTTCGAGCGCGCTTTTGAAGCCTGCGACCGAGCAATCGTCGGCCTTCGTGCCCGACATGATAATATTGTCGTTCGCATCGAGCGCGTCGACCAGGCACATCGTCGCCGACGACACGAGGTACACCTTGTCGGCGGGGCGCCTTATGACCGCGATGTCGGAGCTCAACCCATCAGGTACCTTCGCATCTTGCGGCACCACGAGGAAACGCTCCCCATTCGAAACGCAGATAAGCCGCAGACCGCCTTCGAACTCGTCGACAGTGAAGTGCTCGGCGTATTCAAGCTGAAGCGCCCCCGTCGGCTCCCAGCCGCAGCCCAAATCGGCGTTGTGGAAGTCGGCCGCGGCGCTTGAAGCCGTTCCCGCAGGGGAGCCGCCGCTTGCATCGTCGCCCGATTTCTCCTTCATGGTGGATGAGTCGAAGTGGATCGTGTAGTCGATGGTGTGCGGCGTCGACATGGCGACGGTCTCGGCCGACACGGCGATGTCCTCGTCGAGCGTGACGGGTATCTCGAACGTGGAGTTGCCGCCGTCATTTACGGGCGCGTAGTCCACGCCGTCGACGGCCATCTTGTCGTAGTTCGAACTCGACCAGGTGATGGTCGCGGTGTAGGTGTCGCCATCCTTCACAATTGTGGTGGGTGAGGCGATGCTTGCGCGCCCTGACCCGCCGGAAAGCGAGACACTCACAGTGTATTCCTGAGAGCCCGCCGTGCCACCGGTCGCGTTCGGGCTCGCACTGCACCCCGCGAAGGGAAGCGCGAGCAGGGCGACGAGAACGCTGGCGATCGCGCGCGCCGCGATGCTGCGGCGCTTCCTGTTTTCCCCCTTGGGAAGAATCGACCGCATGGCGTTACTTCAGTGCGTCGGCGCGCAGATCGACGCCGGCGGATTCGAACACGAGCGTGCGGTCGTACCACTGCTCTTTTCTAATACTCCACGCGGCACAGGCGGTGTCCTCGTCGAGCGCATCAACGGGCACGTCGTAGGTGTACTTGCCTTCCGCGTTTTCCACATAGGGGATGAAGTCGGCCTCGCTCGCGGCGGCAGCCTCGTCGCTCGTGCCCATGAAGAGCTTGCCGTAGCCCGTGCCGGAAAGCGTCATCACGCAGTGCATGGAGCCGTTTTCCACGATGAGCTGGGCGTCCACAATCCTGAACATGTTCGAGCTGGAATCGACGGTGATCGGATAGGTGCCGTCGGCCACCTTGTCGGCGGTGATGGGGGCAGCGCTTGCGCCCTCGGGCGCATCGGCCGCCTGTTCGGTTTTTTCCTGGGAATCGGCATCGCTTGCCTTTGCGCTGTCGATTGAATTTCCGGCGCAGCCGGCGAGCGAGAACGCGCAAAGCGCCGCCGACAGGGCGAAGGCGAGGGTTTTCTTCAACATGGAGGGGTTCCTTTCAATCGCTTCGACCGCCCGCGCCGTGCGGTGGGCAGGCGGGATGCGAATGCAACGGGCATGCGCCGTCGGTCGGGGAAGGCGCATGCCCGTTGCACGGGGACGCGATCGGCGCCCCCGTGCGCGGCGAGTTTACAGCTTGGCGATGGCGTCGTCCACGTGCGAGACGTAGATGTCGTCGACCGCGGCGTTCTGTCCCAGACCCTGGAGCAGGCACGTCACTTCGAAGCCGGCGGCCACGAACTTCGCAGCCCAGCTGTCGGGGTCGGTCTCGTCTGCCATGTCGTTGTTCGCGTGGTCGCCCGCGACCACCATGAACGGCGCGAGCACGGCCTTTTTGTACCCTGCGGCGCTCGCGGCGGCGATAACATCCTCGCAGGTCGGTTCAGCCTCGACGGTGCCGACGAAGAACTGCGTCAAGCCCTCGTTCTTGAACACTTCCTGCATCTTGGCATAGTCGGCGTTGGAATCGGCTTCGGTGCCGTGGCCCATGAGGCACAGCGCCGTCTCGCCGTCGTCGAAGGACGCCATGTTCTCCTTAATGGCTGCGGCCACCTTCTTGTAGTCGTCGTCGGAGGTGAGCAGCGGGTCGCCGAGCGAGATCTTGTCGAACTTGTCGGCGTACTTGTCGAGCTCGTCTTTCACGTCGGCGTATTCCAGGCCAGCCATGAGATGCGTCGGCTGCACGACGATTTCCTTCACGCCGTCTTCCACGCAGCGGTCGAGCGCCTCGGTCATGTTGTCGATCGTGAAGCCGTCGCGCTTCTTCAGCTTGTCGATGATGATCTGCGCGGTGAAGGCGCGGCGGATGTCGTAGTCCTGCCAGTACTTCTCACGGATAGCGTCTTCGATGGCGCCGATGGTGATGTGGCGCGAGTCGTTGTAGCTCGTGCCGAAGCTCGTGACGAGGATGACCGGCTTCACGGCCTTTTCCTTTTCGCTCGATTTCTCGGGACTCGCGGAGGTGCTGGAGCAGCCCGCGAGCGCGACTCCGGCGAGCGCGACGGCTCCGGTTGCTGCGGCGCCCATGAAGCCGCGGCGTGACATCTGGTCGGACATGGTTTTCCCTTTCCTCGGTTTGCCGGTCCCCCGGCGACAGTTGCTTATCGGCACAAGCGAAAGAAAAGCGCGCTTGTCCGCAAAGGGATAGCGCGCCTGTTTCTTGCATTCGAAAGGGAAGCGCACTCCTCGGGGTTCACAAGGAGCTAACGCCACGGCGATGCCGTGAGGAAAAGGCGAAGCAGTCTGGCTTGGGGCGCGAGGCGGTTCGCGCGCGCGTCCTACACAGTAATGTCCCTTGCCCAGGATTCCCACCTGGTTCCCTCCGCAAGCCAGCGCGAACTGTGTGGGCGCCGCGCCGGTCGTTTCCTTTTATTCGATTGTCATATGCTCGTTGCCGAAACTACCACTATGATAGTGGGCGTTTGTGGGCGTGTCAAAGCCAGGGCGGGCGGCATTGCGCCTCCTGCCTACGTATTTGCGCCGATTGCCGCTGCGGGCGCCGTGTCTTGCCCGCTGCGCGAAGGGCGGCGTAAACGGTTGCGATGAGAAACGGGAAGGGAAGGCTCGGATGATTCATATCGTTGGTGCAGGTTCGGGCGCCGCCGACCTTATCACGCTGCGCGGGGCGCGTCTTCTGCGCGCGGCCGACGTGGTCGTTTGGGCGGGGAGCCTTGTGAACCCCGAGCTGCTCGCCGAGTGCAAGGAATCCTGCGTCGTCTACGACAGCGCGCACATGACCTTGGAGGAAGTGCTCGACGTGATGTGTGCGGCGGATGCGCGGGGCGAGGAAGTGGTGCGCCTGCACACGGGCGACCCGTGCCTGTACGGCGCCATCCAGGAGCAGATGGACGCGCTCGACGCGCGCGGCGTGGACTACGAGGTGGTGCCTGGCGTGTCGAGCTTTTGCGGTGCCGCGGCGGCGCTTCGCCAGGAATACACGCTGCCGGGAATCAGCCAGTCGGTCGTGATCACGCGGCTTTCCGGGCGCACCCCCATGCCCGCGGGCGAGGGCATGCGCACCATGGCGGAAAGCGGCTCGACTATGGTCATCTTCCTGAGCTCGGGTATGCTCGCCGAGCTTTCCGCCGAGCTTTTGGCCGCGGGCCGCAGCTCCGACGAGCCGGCGGCGCTCGTGTACAAGGCGACCTGGCCTGAGGAGCGCGTGGTGCGATGCACAGTGGGCACGCTCGCCGATGCGGGCGCGCGAGAGGGCATCGACCGCACGGCGCTCGTGGTGGTGGGCCGCGTGCTCGGAGCTCGCGGCGGGCTTGCGCACAACGGTGCGCAAGCGGAGTCGTACGAGCGCAGCAAGCTTTACGACCCTTCGTTTGCCACGGGGTATCGGAAGGCGAGCAGCTAGCGTGGCCTTCGAGCACTACATATATACCGGGACGACCCGCCTGCGCTGCGGCTACACCACGGGGAGCTGCGCCGCGCTCGCGGCGAAGGCGGCCTGCGAGATGCTCTTGTCACGAAAGCCCGTCGGCCGCGTGTCGATCGTCACCCCCGGCGGGCTGCCCGTCGAGGCGAATGTGGTCGACGCATGCATCGGCGAGGGGTGCGCCCAGTGCGCCGTGCGAAAGGACGCAGGCGACGATGCCGATGTGACCGACGGCGTGCTCGTGTACGCGCGCGTGGAACATGCGGAGTCGGGCACGGGCGCTGCGGGCAGCAAGGGCGTGCCCGCGCGCGAATCGGAAGTTTCCGTCGATGGCGGCGTGGGCGTGGGGCGCGTGACGTTGCCCGGGCTCGAGCAGCCGGTGGGGGCGGCCGCCATCAACGCAACGCCGCGCGCGATGATCACTTCGGCGGTGCGCGAGGTGTGCGCCGCACACGGCTTTTCTGGAAATATTGCTGTGACGATTTCGGTACCCGAGGGTGTTGCCCTTGCCGAAAAGACCTTCAACCCTCACCTGGGGATAGAGGACGGCATTTCCATCCTGGGCACGACGGGCATCGTCGAGCCGCGCAGCCTCGCTGCCTTGCGCGACAGCATCGAGCTCGAGATCCGGCAGCATGCGGCTATGGGGCGGCGCGGAGTCGTGCTCACGCCCGGCAACTACGGCGGGCAGTTCATCTCGGGGCATTTCCACCTAAACGGTGCGCCGGTGGTCTTCATCTCCAACTTCGTGGGCGATGCGATTGATTGCTGCGTTCGCGAGGGATTTACCAATGTCCTTCTTGTGGGACACATCGGCAAGCTGGTGAAGGTCGCGGGTGGCATCATGGACACCCATTCGCGTACCGCCGACTGCCGCGCGGAGATTCTGGCCGCCCACGCGGCCTTGGCCGGCGCTGGCGCGAAGACCGTGCGCGAGATCATGTCGTCGGTCACGACCACGGCGGCGCTCGAGGTAATCGAGGCCGCCGGCGTGGGGGACGCTGCGCGCGCCTCGCTCGCTGCGGCAATCGATGACAGGTTGCGCCGCCGCGCGGCGGGCGCATGCGACATCGCCGCGGTCGTGTTCGACGCCGAGCGCCGCGAGCTTTTCCGCACGTCGGGCGCCGATGCAGTTATCGGGGAATTGGGGGCGACGTATGAGTAAAGGCGTGCTGTACGGGGTGGGCACGGGGCCTGGCGACCCCGAGCTGCTCACGATCAAGGCCGTCCGCACAATCGAATCGTGTCCGGTCATCGCCGCACCGCAGACGGCGGACGGGGCCATGGTCGCGCTCGACATCGTGCGCGGCGCCGTCGACCTTACAGGCAAGATGGTGATCCCCGTGCGATTCTCGATGACGCGCGACGCCGAGCGCCGCGCGGCCGAGCATGCCTCACTTGTTCGCGAGCTTGTCACGCACCTGGATGCGGTCCGCGACGTCGCGCTGCTGAACCTGGGGGACCCGAGCATCTACGCCACCTTCCAGCGCATAGCGCCCGACGTGCGCGCCCGCGGGTTCGAGGCGCGCGCCATTCCTGGCGTGCCGAGCTTCTGCGCGGTCGCCGCGGCGCTCGAGCGCGACCTCACGCCCGAGATGTCGTCGCCTCTGCACATCGTGCCCGGCGGCTACGGCGACGTGCGCCGCGCAATCGGCTGGCCGGGGACGAAGGTGGTCATGAAGGCGCGCCGCTCGCTTGCGGACACGAAGCGCATCCTTCGCGAGGAGGGCGCCTTCGACGGTGCCGAGCTCGTAGAGGACTGTGGGCTTCCGGGCGAGCGCGTGTACCGTTCGCTCGACGATGTGCCCGATCGGGGCAGCTACTTCTCGACGATGGTGGTGCGCTAGATGAGGGTTTCCTGCATAGCGTTCACTGAGAGGGGGTATGCGTTGGCGGAGCGCACCGCACGCGCGCTTTCCGATTGCGCGCAGACAGGTGAAGATGACCCTGGCTGGGACGTTTCCGTTTCGCGCGGGTTCGGCGAGGGGAAGGCCGACCTGCGTGCATGGACGGCGCTCGCGTGGGAAGCGTCGGACGCGCTTCTGTTCGTGGGCGCGGCGGGCATCGCCGTGCGGGCGATCGCGCCGCATGTCGCCTCGAAGGCAAGCGATTCCGCGGTTGTGGCGATCGACGAGGCGGGGCGCTTTGCCGTCCCGCTTTTGTCGGGGCATTTGGGCGGTGCGAACGAGCTTGCGCAAACTGTGGCACGCGCGGCAGGGGCCATCCCCGTCATCACCACGGCGACCGACGTCCGCGGCGTGTGGGCGGTGGATACGTGGGCGCGCTGTGCGGGGCTCGCCGTTTCGAATCCCGAGGCTATCAAGCGAGTGTCGGCGCGGCTGCTTTCGGGCGGGCGCGTGGCGCTCTATTCCGACATGCCGATTTCGGGACAGCCGCCTGAGGGGGTTGACATTGCTTCCGACCGCGCTCGGGCCGATATCGTCGTGTCGCCGTTCGCTGGCGCGAATGCAGGTGCGTCGGTTCGCGCAGCGGAGACGACGGGCGAGGTCGTGCCCGCCGGTGAGACGGGGAAGCCGGCGGGCGTGCGGGCGCAGGCGGCAGAGCCCCAACCCCAGACCCCAGGGCTGGCCACCAACGTTGCGGGCATAGGGTGCCGTCGCGGTGCGTGCGCCGAAGCGATCGGGGAGGCGTTTCTTCTCGCGTGCGGGCAGGCGGGTATCTCGCCTTCGGCCGTGCGCGAGGCGGCGACGATCGACGTGAAGGCGCACGAGGAGGGTCTGCTCGCCTTCTGCCGCGCGCGCAATATTCCGCTCGTGACGTATTCCGCAGAGGAGTTGTCGCAGGTCGAAGGCAGCGTTTCGCCATCTGATTTCGTGCGCGCGACGGTGGGGGTCGACAACGTGTGCGAGCGCTCGGCGCTCGCGGACGGGGGCAAACTTATCTTCCCGAAGCTCGCTCACGGCGGCGTGACCGTCGCGTTTTCCAAGGTTACTATCGAACTTTCGTTTAAGGAGCGGTGATGGGAAAGCTCTTCGTGGTGGGGATCGGCCCGGGCGGCCCCGACGGCATGACGATTGCGGCTCGGCGCGCGCTCGAGGCGGCTGACATCGTTGTGGGCTACACGAAATACGTGGAGCTCGCGCTCGCCACCGTGCCCGACGCGGCGCATCTCGCGACGCCGATGATGCACGAGGTCGAACGGTGCCGCCTGGCGCTTTCACGCGCGCAGAGCGGAGAAGCCGTGGCGCTCGTGTGCAGCGGTGACGCGGGCGTGTACGGCATGGCGAGCCCCGTGCTGGAGCTTGCGGAGGACTACCCCGATGTAGACGTGGAAGTTATCGCCGGGGCCACCGCGGCTCAGAGCGGGTCGGCGGTGCTCGGCGCCCCGCTTGCCCACGACTTCGCGGTCGTGTCGCTCTCCGACCTGCTCACGCCGTGGGAGGTCATCGAGCGCAGGCTCGCCGCCGTGGCGAGCGCCGACTTTTGCATCTGTTTGTACAACCCGCGCAGCAGAAAGCGCGCCGACAGGCTCTCGCGCGCGGCGAAGATTATGCTCGAATGGAAGGCCCCCGACACGCTCTGCGGCTGGGTACGCAACATCGGGCGCGAGGGGCAGCAGTCGGGCATGTGCAGGCTCTCCGAGCTGGGGGAGTTCGACGCCGACATGTTCACCACCGTGTTCGTCGGCAACGCGGACACGAAGCGCGTAGGCGGACGTATGGTCACGCCGCGCGGGTATCGGGAGATTCCATGCGAAAGGTAACGATCATCGGGGCGGGGCCCGGAAACCCCGACTTGCTCTCGCGCGCGGCGCTCGACGCGATCGACATCGCCGACGTGGTCATCGGCGCTCATCGCGCGCTTGTCGGCATCGACGTGCCGCCCGACGTGGTGAGATGCGAGCTCGTGAAGACGGCGGACATCGTCGCCGCGCTCACCGATGCGGCGTCGTGGCAGCGCGCCGTGGTCGTGATGACGGGCGATGTGGGGCTGTTCAGCGGCGCGCGCCGCCTGGTGGAGGCGCTCTCCGGCGACGCGCAGGTGGACGTGCGCGTCATTCCCGGCATAAGCTCAGCGTCGTATCTTGCCGCGCGCCTCGCGCGTCCATGGCAGGATTGGCGCTTCGCGAGCGCTCACGGCGTGGCGTGCGACATCGTGGCCGAGGCCGAGCGCGCAGGTGAGCTCTTCCTCGCCACGTCGGGCGGGGAAGACCCCTCGCGGCTTTCGGGCGAGCTCGTGCAGGCGGGCTTCGGGGACGCGCACGTGACGGTGGCCGAGCGCCTGTCGTACCCCGACGAGCGCATCACCTGCGCGACCGCAAGTGAAATCGCAGGTCAGACGTTCGACGACTTGAACGTGATGCTTATCGAGTTCGCAGGCGGCGCCGGGTCGCCTGCGGGCTCTAGCGCAGCCTCCGAGGCGCCGGCCGGCGCGTCTGCGCCCGCGGCGGCTTCTTCCGCGGCGGACTCTGCGGGCGCATCCCGCGCCGCGAGCTCCCGCTGGCCGTACGCTTCCTCGGGCATTCCCGACGAGCTCTTCATCCGCGGCGACGTTCCCATGACCAAGCAGGAGGTGCGCGCCGTCGCGCTCGCGAAGCTGCGCCTTACCGCGACCGACACCGTGTGGGACGTCGGCGCCGGCACGGGGAGCGTGTCGATCGAGGCGGCGCTCGTCGCGCGAGCGGGGTCGGTATGGGCGGTCGAGCGCAACGCGGCCGGCGTGCGGCTCATCCGAGAGAACGCGGATGCATTCGGGTGCGGCAACGTGCATGCGGTCCCCGGTGTCGCCCCCGAAGCGCTCGCGAAACTGCCCGTCCCCGACGCCGTGTTCGTCGGCGGGAGCGCGGGCGAGCTTCCCTCCATTGTGGAGGCGGCGCTCGAGAAGAACTCGCAGGTTCGCCT
>CAUGKA010000029.1 GCA_959599615.1 uncultured Collinsella sp.
GGTATCGAGATGTTCCGTAAGTCCATGGACTTCTGCGAGGCTGGCGACAACGTCGGTCTGCTGCTCCGCGGCATCAAGCGTGAGGACATCGAGCGCGGCCAGGTTCTCTGCAAGCCCGGTTCGGTTACCCCGCACACCAAGTTCACCGGCGAGATCTACGTTCTGACCAAGGAGGAGGGCGGCCGTCACACCCCGTTCTTCGATGGTTATCGTCCTCAGTTCTACTTCCGTACCACCGACGTTACCGGTACGGTCAAGCTCCCCGAGGGCACCGAGATGGCTATGCCTGGTGACCACATCACCATCGAGGGCGACCTCATCCACCCGATCGCCATGGAGGAGGGCCTGCGCTTCGCTATCCGCGAGGGTGGCCACACCGTCGGTTCGGGCATCGTCTCCACGATCATTGAGTAAATTAGCTCTTTGATATAGCTGACTTAGAGAACCCGGCACTTATATGGGTGCCGGGTTCTTTTCTGCAATGGATATTGAGCCGTTGCTGGTGTCGAGAGGATCGATAATGGTCCTGGATGCACCGTCGATTAGCTCTCGATGGCTTCATTGATGTGTTCCAAATATGAATGGATCCACCGAGAACCAATTGACTCGAGGTTTTCATTGACAGCACTTACGTGGAGCTGATAAAGTAACAACTCGTGCCCGTACGGGGCGGAAATGAAAGGTTCAGGATACATGCGTACTCTAGTTACTCTTGCGTGCACTGAGTGCAAGCGCCGCAACTATACGACCACCAAGAACAAGTCGACCATGCCTGATCGTATGGAGATCAAGAAGTATTGCCCCTGGTGCCGTCACCACACGCTGCACAAAGAGACTCGCTAGTCTCTAGTCATATACGCCAGTAGTTCAATTGGTAGAGCATCGGTCTCCAAAACCGAGTGTTGAGGGTTCGAGTCCTTCCTGGCGTGCCAGTCATTATTCCGTAAGCTCCCACTTGGGGGCTTACGGTTTACTCATGTATAAGCGCATTGCGCGGAGGTAACCCAAATGGCCAACAAGAAGAACAAGAAGAAGGCACAGCAGCCGGCACCTGCCAACAACGCTGCCGCCAACTCCAAGGTTGAGGCCAAGAAGGCCGTTGCCAAGAAGAGCGAGAAGGCTGCGAAGTCTAAGAAGAACGAGAAGCCTGGTTTCTTCGCCCGCACCAAGAAGTATTTCGCTTCGGTGAAGTCCGAGATGAAGCGTGTCACGTGGCCCGATAAGAAGGAGCTCGTGAACTACTCGGTCGTCGTTTGCGCTTCTCTGATCGTCGTCGGCGTCGTCATCGCTCTGCTCGATGCTGGCTTTGGCGAGGCTCTTGCTCTGTTCTCTGGATTGAGGGGCTAAACCATGTCTAAGCGTTGGTACGTCGTTCACACTTACTCTGGATACGAGAACCGCGTTAAGTCCGATCTCGAGCATCGCATCGAGACTATGGGCATGCAGGACCGTATCTTTGATATCGAGATTCCTATGGAGCGCGTCACCGAGATTAAAGAGGGTGGCAAGCGTGAGACCAAGGATTCTAAGATCTTCCCGGGTTATGTCCTGGTTCGCATGGAAATGGATGACGACGCTTGGACGTGCGTTCGTAACACGCCTGGCGTCACCGGTTTCCTGGGCGGCAACGGCAAGCCCGCTCCGCTTTCCCGTGACGAGTACAATAAGATGACTCGTCGTCCCGGTAAGGGCGATTCGCCCAAGCGCACCTCGGTTGATATTCAGGTCGGCACGTCCGTCCGCGTCACCGATGGCCCGCTTACCGACTTTGATGGCAAGGTCTCCGAGGTTAACACCGAGGCTGGCAAGCTCAAGGTCACGCTGATGATCTTTGGCCGCGAGACGCCGGTCGAGCTCGACTTTAACCAGGTCGCTGTCATCGCTTAAGTTTTTGTCCGTTCGCGCGAGCGTGCTTCTTCTGTGACTGCTCATCTCAGGAGTGCTTCTAACACGTGCGTGCTTACGATATAGCAAGTACTTCACACTCGTGATTCGAAAGGAATGACCATGGCTGAGAAGAAGGTTGCCAACGTCATTAAGCTCCAGATTCCTGCTGGTGCAGCTAACCCCGCTCCTCCCGTCGGCCCCGCCCTGGGCGCCGCTGGCGTGAACATCATGCAGTTCTGCCAGGCCTTTAACGCCGAGACGCAGGACAAGAAGGGTGACATCATCCCCGTTGAGATCTCTGTCTACGAGGACAAGTCCTTCTCCTTCATCACCAAGACCCCGCCGGCGGCTCACCTCATCAAGAAGGAGCTGAACCTCAAGTCTGGTTCCGCTAAGCCCCAGGCCGACAAGGTTGGTCAGCTCTCCCAGGAGCAGCTCACCAAGATCGCCGAGATCAAGATGCCGGACCTCAATGCCAACGACATTGACGCCGCCAAGAAGATCATCGCCGGTACCGCCCGCTCCATGGGCGTCACCATCGCTGAGTAGCGATTTCTTTAGGTAATGACGGGTGCTCCGACCGGGACGCCCGTTATATGTGTGCAATAGGGCACACGATACGATGTGGGAGGGCTCACGCCCGTTTAACCACAGGAGGTAATGCACATGGCTAAGCATGGTAAGAGCTATAACGCCGCTGCCGAGAAGATCGACCGCGCCACGCTCTACACCCCCCTTCAGGCTGCCAAGCTCATCAAGGAGCTCGACACCGCCAAGTTCGACGAGACCGTCGAGGCCCACTTCCGTCTGGGCATCGATACTCGTAAGGCTGACCAGAACATCCGTGGTTCCATCTCCCTGCCCCACGGCACCGGCAAGACCGTTCGTGTTGCCGTCTTCGCCGAGGGCGAGAAGGCCCGCGAGGCTGAGGCTGCCGGCGCCGACATCATCGGTTCCGACGAGCTTGTCGCCCAGATTCAGAAGGGCGAGATCAACTTCGACGCCGCTATCGCTACGCCGAACATGATGGCCAAGGTTGGCCGCATCGGTAAGATCCTTGGTCCCCGTGGCCTCATGCCGAACCCCAAGCTCGGCACCGTGACCATGGACGTCGCCAAGATGGTCTCCGAGCTCAAGGCTGGCCGCGTTGAGTACCGCGCCGACCGCTACGGCATCTGCCACGTGCCCCTGGGCAAGAAGTCCTTCTCTGAGCAGCAGCTCGTCGAGAACTACGCTGCCCTGTACACCGAGATCCTGCGCGTCAAGCCCTCTTCTGCTAAGGGCAAGTACGTCAAGTCCATCTCCGTGTCTTCCACCATGGGCCCTGGCGTCAAGGTCGATCCCGCTATCCAGCGCGACTTCCTGGCTGAGTAACTAACAGTTACTGCCTGAGCAAAGCAAGCATTGCTAAAGAGACCCGGTTCTGCCTCGTGCAGGACCGGGTCTCTTGCTTTTGAGTCAACGAAACCACCACGAAGGGGACAGGCACCCTTGTGGTGGTTTTACTTGTGTTGTACTTTAGCGCGATGTAGTACTACCCGAGGCCGAAGGGAGCCCAACATGTTTAAGAACACGCAACAGCTCCTAGGCCTAGCGCTACTAGATTGGATAGCGCGCTAGGGTTGTAATCTCGCTATAACGATTTGTTGTACCCGGGTGCGCTATCGTCTGCCGCTTTCAGGCGTGATGAGCGACACGGGTATTTTTCTATCTCTAGGCCTTCTCTCTCTCCTGAAAGCCATCTGTCATAAAACGGTCAATCAGGAGGAACATATAAGCCGCAAAATCACAATCTTTGACGCCACCCTGTGCGACGGTGAGCAGTCGCCGGGCGCCAGCATGAATACCGAGGAAAAGCTCTTCATCGCCCGCCAGCTGGTGCGCATGAACGTGGACGTTATCGAGGCGGGCTTTCCCATCTCGAGTCCTGGTGACTTTCGCTCCGTACAGGAGATTGGCAAGATTGCGGGCGACCGATGCACGGTATGCGGCCTGACGCGCGCTGTCGACAGGGATATCGAAGTGGCTGCAGAGGCGCTCAAAACGGCCCAGAGGCCCCGTATCCATACAGGGCTGGGTGTGAGCACCAGTCACCTGCGCGACAAGCTCCATATGACTGAGGAAAGGGCAATTGAGTGAGCGATCCATGCCGTCAAACATGCTCGCAAGTTCGTTGACGATGTTGAGTTTTATGCCGAGGATGCCGGCCGCTCCGATCAGGAGTTTCTGGTGCGCATTATCGAGGCGGCCGTAAAGGCCGGTGCCACGGTCGTGAACATCCCCGATACGATGGGCTACAACATGCCGTGGGACTTTGGCGCCCGCATCCGTGACCTGCGCGGGCGCTGCGGGTGCGGCCGGTCAGCGTGCGGTCGACGTGATGGAGTATCGCGAGTACGAGATTGAGCGCATTGCGCGCCAGGCATTTGAGGCGGCGCGCAAACGTCGCGGCAAGGTGACGAGCGTTGATAAGCGCAACGTGCTGGAGACGAGCCGCATGTGGCGCGAGATCGTGCATCGCGTGCAAGACGAGGAGTACTCCGACGTGGAGCTTGAGGACCTGCTCGTCGACAACGCCGCCATGCAGCTCATCAGTCGACCGGCAGACTTTGACGTCGTGGTGACGGAGAACATGTTCGGCGACATCCTGTCCGATGAGGCGGCTCAGATTACCGGATCGCTCGGTATGCTTGCCTCTGCCTCGCTGGATGATGGCGTATCGCTGTTTGGGCCGAGCGCTGGCAGCGCTCCTGACATCGCGGGGCTCGGCGTGGCCAATCCGCTGGCTCAAATCTTGTCGGTGGCGATGCTGCTGACCTACGCGCTCGACATGGGCGAGCAAGCCGCGTGGATCGAGAGCGCCGTGGCGCGCGTGCTCGACGAGGGCTGGCGCACCCGTGACATCGCCGATGTCAACACCCCGGCAGATAAGATCCTCGGCACCACGACGATGGGCGACAAGGTCGTCGCCGCGCTGTAGGCGATGCCGATTCAAGCTGTCAAATATCTCAATCTGTAACATCTAAGGGGCAAAATCGTTCCTACCTGTTACAGATTGAGATTTTCGGCCGAGCATCCGTGGTCTGTCTCGATCTGTAACAGCTAACCGATTATTTGGGCCCTACCTGTTACAGATTGAGACAAACCGTTGGGACAGGTCGGACGAGTCAGCAAAACCACCACAAAGGTGCCGGTCCCCTTCGTGGTGGTTTTTAGCGCAACGAGGTGTTCCCAGCCGACCATACGGGCGGCCTTGCGCTCACGCTGCTCGATGACAGCGCATCTTTAGACGCGAAGTGCGGAACCGGGTGCATATACGAGTCGCGTAGCGTTACGAATTCATGGGAATGACCGTATCGCCAATTTGTACGCTTGCAATCTTGTCTGTGTCACAAACTTGCGAGAACGGCCAGGTCTTGTGGACATCAGTGGTGCCGTTATCCAGTTTATTTGCGAAATAGCCGCTGTGGCTGGTTGCGTCCTCAACATGACCGTCTTTGAACGTCACGATGAGGGGTATGTTGCCAACGGCATCCATAGACTCCTCCATGTTTTGAGACATCTTGCCGCTGTTGTTGTCGTGTTCGATGGAACGATCTATGTTGTAGCGGACTGAAACGCCAACGCAGGATACGGTGGCCTCTTGAATCGTCGCCTTGGTGCCGTTAAAGTTGACCGATTTGGGCGCGGGAATCGTAACGGATGTATCTTCGTAATTCAGCTGGAACTTAAGATCCCATGGGCCCGTAAGTATTTTCTTATACTCGGGAAGCTCTTTGCCAGCACGTGGCACAACGAGAGAGTTGATATGCGTGCGGACGGTCCTGCCCATAAGGCCGGGTGATTCAACGCTGAACTGTGCAAAGTATTGAATGCTGGAGTCATTGGGGTTCTTGTCAATGAGCCATGATTGGCCTTGGCCGCCATGCTCGCCATCAACGTATACGTTTCCATCGACACTTCCGGCGATAGTTCCGTTCTCGCCCGGCTCGGAAAGCTTTTTCAGGGCAGCGGGATCGTCGAACGTAAGCGTATAGGCGATGGTAACCATATCCTTGTCGCCCATGATGGCGTCGGCGGTCACGGTGACTCCGTTGTTGGAGCAGCTAGCACCGACGGGCCGGCCAATACGGTCGATGATCTCGGTTTGAGAAGCAGGTCCGTCAAAGATGTCGGAAAGCATGTCAGAAGGAAGCGGCAGGACGCCTGTTGCCATAGCCGTGCCAGCGCCTCCAATGACGATAGCGAGGACTGCCGTTACAGCGGCAATGCGAGCGACTGTTCTTACGGGATGGCGGGCGATGCGCGGCTTGCGTCGCGTGCCATTAAAGTTGCTTTGAGCGGTCGCCGCATCGCTTGAGGCGACGGACTGAGCAATCGAGTTTGCCATGTGCTGCTTCGCATTATCGGTAAACGAAATGTGCTCCAGGGCGTGGCGATAGTCATTCGAATTCGTAGTCATTGTGGTCTCCTTTCAAGGAAAGCCGAAGTGACGCACGTCCGCGGCTAAGGTGCTGGGCGGTTGCAGCTGGCGTCGCGTGAACGGCGTCTGCGATTTCCCTGATGCTCATGCCTGCGTAGTAGTGCAAAAAGATGGCGATGCGCTGTGCTTGAGGCAGGGCCGTGACAGCGGAAAGAATGGCGCAGTCGCGTTGCGCGAATTCTTGCTCGGTATGTGTTACGGGTGCGCAGAAATCGGGGAGCGAATCGAGGTCGACAACCGGGTGATTCGCGTGCGTACGGCCGATATCGCGACATGCGTTCAGTGCGACTCGGATCACCCAAGCACGTTCGTGTTCGAGCGAGTCGAACGGTTGAGTGCGTTGGAGAATCTTGATCAGCGTGTCCTGGCAGATGTCTTGAGCGTCGTCAGCGGATCCAAGGGCCGAATAGCACAATCGAAGGATGAGGTCGGAATACGTGTCGACCAAGCGCTTTGCTTCCCGCTCGATCTGATCGGCATCGCATCGGAGCGTGCTATTGCGGTTACGGCGTGCAGGCATAGTGTCACCTCCAATTGGTCGTGGTGGATATAGGGAAGGCGTCTCGCGAGGTCCCTCTACATACAACACGGTCGAGACTGCATAAGTTGACAAAAAAAGACGGCACGTGAGCGCCGTCCTTACAAAACAATGAGTGTTCTCGTTAATTACACAAGCACCGTGATGGACAGGTCGGACGAGTCAGCAAAACCACCATAAAGGTGCCTATCCCCTTCGTGGTGGTTGTTGGCAGTTACCAGGGGGTTCTGGCGGTTGAAGACTCGATTGCTTCGTGGCGTTTGAGCTCGCGGCGCATGGTTTGCGAGTTGAGCCAAGCGGCCTTCCAACCGCGCGTGGGGTAGCGCGCCTCGTCAATTTCGATCTTGGTATAGCCGCAGGCGTTGACAATCTTCGTTCCGCATGGGTGTTGGCGCTCGCGTTGAAAGTTGGGGCCGTAGCTTTGGTGCACATGCCCGTGAATCATATAGTCGGGACCCCAAGACTCAAGAGCCGCATTAAAGCACTCGAATCCTCGATGCGGCAGGTCGTCCAGGTCGCCCATGCCTGCGACGGGTGCATGGGTAAGTAGAATATCGCATCCGTCTACCAGTGCGATTTTTCGCGATAGCTTGCGCATGCGTTTTGCCATCTCGCGCTCGGTATACATGTTCGCGCCGTCGCGGTAGCGCATGGAACCGCCCAGACCCGCAATGCGAATACCTCGGTACACATATACGCTGTCCTCAACACAAATGCACCCGCCCGGTGCATGGCGCGCGTAGCGGTCGTCGTGGTTGCCACGAACGTACACAAGCGGTTTGTTGATGACGGTGACCAAAAACTCAAGATAGTCCGGATCCAGGTCGCCTGCGGATAGAATCAGGTCAACGTCCTCAAAGCGCTCCTTGCGAAAACATTCCCACAGGCAGCGCTCCTCTACATCGGCAATGGCTAGGATATTCATAGGGCACGGACCTCCGGCTCGTTATCGAGCTGCGGAATCGAGCCTATAACGTTGTCAGCCAGCCAGTTCATCTCGACAATCTGCGTACTCGGCAGGGGAGGGAAGCCCTCAATCTGAACCACGCCGTCCTGGCTGTGGAGCTCGCCGCCAAATGGGTTGATGGAGCCCTCGACAATGCCGTTGCGAAGCAGCTGCACAAGTTTACGCGTCTGATAGGGTAGGCCCGGAGCGTAGCGAATATCGATGACGCCGGAGCTCATACCGTACCAGTAGTTGACGGCGCGCACCTGCTGGTCATCGGCGGTCTCGTCCCATGTGCCGTGCAGTAGGCTGCGTACGATGAGTTCGTAGTAACGGCCCCAGTTCCATACCGGCATAGCAATACCGGTAACTTCCTTGCCGTTTACCAGACGGTGAAGCCCGTAGGCGGTGGGGTCCTCGAGAGACTTGGACATATCGGCGCCGGTCATGACGCTCACGCCCTCGCGACACATGGCTTCGGCAAGACCGCCGGCGGGAACATCTCCCCAAGTGAGGATAATCTGCGCACGAGGGTCGAGCAGCGAGGCACCGATAGCGAAGGCGTTGATTTCGCTCAGCGCGCCCGAGGCGAAGACCGACGCATGGTAGCCAATACGGTGGTTGTCGGCCATGCTGGCGGCAAGGGCGCCCAGTAGGAACTTGGCCTCGTACATCTTTCCAAAGTACGAGCGGACGCTTTGGTGGGGAAGGCCGATTGAGCAGTTAAGGAACCGCACCTGGGGATACTCGACTGACGCCCTGAGCGTGTATTCCATGAGCCGGTGTGAGGTCGAGAAGATGACGTTCGCCCCGTGCTTTACGGCTGTCTCGACGGCGGCGTAGAACACGTCCGAATCGTGGCAGTCCTCGAACGCCTCGGTGCGCACGATGCCGCCAAAGTGCTCATCAAGATACCGGCGGCCCTGGTCGTGTAGGCTGTCCCAGCTCGACGTGGCACAGGGAAACTCGTGGATAAAGGCGATTCGCATGGGATTGGCAGTGGAGTAGACGGTCTTGCTCATAAAGAAGTTGAGCACGCCCGAGGTAGCTTTTGTCGGTGCGCCCTCTTTCTCGTTGGGCTGCGGCGCTTCGACAAGATCGACTTTGTCCTCGTCGCTTTTGCCGGCAATGACAAGCTCGCGCCAAATCTTGCACAGACGGTTGACGACGATATCCGTCGGCGTATCCAGCAGACGGTCCTGGTTGTAGACGTTGAGGTAGACGAGCATGGCATCGGCAGGCGTAATGTCCAAGTGGTCGCCGCCCGCGCGAAGATAGGCGCGCTTAAAGAGCAGGAAGGTGTGACGTAGGTAGTCGACCTTCTTTTGAGGCCATTTTTCGACAAGATCTTGGCCGAGCATTTTGGCAAGCATCTCGTAGCTGCCCTCGCGCGAAAACTCAATCTCGTACAGGGGGCATACGTACCAAAAGGCGCAAAACTCACCGTACAGGCGGCTCTCGACGGAATCCCACTTACCGGGGTACAGACGCGTCACCTTGGCCGAAACCGTCGGAGCGTCAAGGAATTTGAGGACGCTGACACGCTTGTTGCCCTCTTGGACGTAAAAGCGGTGCATGAACTCGGTGACGATGATGGGGTCGCGGTAGCCCTCGGAGATTTGGATATCGTAGAGGTTGGACCATTTGCGGGCGAATTCGGTATTCCAGGGGAGCAGCGGCATAAAGTTACACGAAAAGGCGGACTGGCGACCTTTGGTAACCGTGCCGACGACCATTTCGAGCGGAATGTCCCGCAGGCCGATGTTCTCGCGCTGCCCGCAGGGAAGCTGGGCGACCAAGCTGTCGAGGTCCGTAAGATATGGATGCTCGCTTTGGCTGATGGCGCGACGGCGTCCCTGTTCGCCGCGCTTGCGCGCTTGACGATAGGCCTCTTCCATGGTGTCTACTCCCTTAGTCGTTTAAACAACGATATGAACCATGGTACCACGATGCGAAACCACCACAAAGGTGCCTGTCCCCTTTGCGGTGGTTTTAGGCGATGATGGGGGCGATGGCGCGGATGCAGGCGTCGGCTGCCGTAAAGGTGGTGCTGTCGTCACTGACGATAAAGATGATCTTACCCTTAATGCCAAAGTCGCCGATCTCGCTAAAGAGCACGTAGGGTTCCTTGTCAAAGCCCGAGATGGGTGAAACGGCGACCTTGGTGGCACAGGCGAGCTCGTCTGCCAGCGCATCGAGCGAGTCCCACTTTGACGTGTCCTTCACCGCGACGGGAACGACAACGCGTCCAAAGGGCATGAGGTGCACGAGTGTGTTCTTGGAGATGTTGGAGTTGGGGACGATGATGGTCTGTCCGCAGGCGTCCTCGATGGTCGTGTGGCGCCAAGTGATGTCCTGGACCACGCCCGACACGCCGCCGACCTCGATATTGTCGCCGGGCTTGATGATGCCCATAAAGGTCACTTGCATGCCGCCGATAAGGTTTGATAGCGTGTCCTGAAAGCCGAGCGAGATGGCGATGCCGCCGACGCCAAGAGCGGCGACGAGCGCGTTTGCGTTAATGCCAAAGCAGTTGTCGAGGATAAAGCTGCCGCCGATCATCCAAATGACGGCACGCGCGATGTTGATGAAGATGCTCGATGCGGGAAGCGGGTTGTCGTCTCGGTTGAGTAGGTGGCGCAGGGTCTTGGATGCCACCTTGGCGGCGATGGCGGTGACTATTACCAAGATGACGGCCCAGATGATGTTGTGGACCCAGCGCTGCTCAAAGAAATGAAGAATCGGTTCAAACAATTCCATGTAGGGAAAACCTCCTAATGATCATTCAACCATGATACCCACCAAAAAGCCCGTCCGATCACATCGGACGGGCCGATAACTTGAGATGGGGTGGCCGCGGTGGCGTAAGCTGGGCCGCCGGCGAGCACGCCGGCAAGGAGTGCGGCGGTCAAGCAAGACGGGGAAGGAGTCTTCTCATGGCAGTTTCCTTAGTTCTTAACTAGTGGTTCCTGCTGACGCTGGATTATCGACATGATATGCGAAAACCGTCGCAAAGGTATCTGTTCCTTTGCGGCGGTTTTGACGTTTGCGCAGATAAAACCTGCCAAAATAAACCTGTCCCTTATTGGCAGGTTTTAGCTCAGCAGCATGCGGTCGTTGGCGAGCTCGCCGCCCGAGACCTCCTCGAACTTCTGCAGCAGGTCGGCGACGGTGAGCGACTTCTTCTCGTCGCCCGCCACGTCGTAGATAACGTGGCCCTCGTGCATCATGATCAGGCGATTGCCCAGACGGATGGCGTCATTCATGTTGTGCGTGACCATGAGCGTGGTCAGGTGGTTCTCGTCGACAATCTCCTCGGTCAGATTGAGCACCTTAGAGGCGGTCTTGGGGTCGAGTGCCGCGGTGTGCTCGTCGAGCAGCAGCAAGCGCGGCTTGGTGAGCGTGGCCATCAGCAGCGTGAGTGCCTGGCGCTGGCCGCCCGAGAGCAGGCCGACCTTGGCGTTGAGACGCGTGTCCAGACCGAGGTCCAGGCGCTTGAGCAGTTCAACGTACTCGTCCTTCTCGGCCTTGGTGACGCCCCACGAAAGACCGCGACGCTGGCCGCGGCGCTTGGCGAGGGCCAGGTTTTCGGCAATTTGCATGTCGGCTGCGGTGCCGCGCATGGGGTCCTGGAACACACGGCCCAGGTACTTGGCGCGCTGCGACTCGCTCAGACGCGAGATGTCGGTGCCGTCGAGCTCAATAACACCAGAATCGAGCGGATACACGCCGGCGATCATATTGAGCAGCGTGGACTTGCCGGCGCCGTTGCCGCCAATCACGGTTACAAAGTCGCCATCGTTGAGGGTGAGGTCGACGCCGGTGAGCGCGCGCTTCTCGGTGACGGTGCCCTTGTTAAAGGTCTTCTTGACGTGCGAGAGCTTAAGCATCTGCCTCATCTCCCTTCGTGTAGGAGCTGCGGAGCTTATAGCGCTCCCAAATCACGGGCACGCACAGGGCCACGGCGACGATCGCGGCAGAGAGCAGCTTCATGTCGTTGGCGTCCATGCCCAGCTGCAGCACGATGGCGCGGATAAGGAAGTACACCACGGAGCCAAAGACGGCGGAGGCAAGACGGACGCTAAACTGCGTCAGACCGCCGGGCAGCAGGCGACCGAGCACTTCGCCGATGACGATGGCGGCAAGACCGATAACGATGGCGCCGGTGCCCATGCCAATGTCGGCATACTTCTGGCTCTGGCAGATGAGCGCACCCGAAAGGCCAATGAGGGCGTTGGAGAGCACGAGGGCGATCATTTTGGTGGTGTTGGTGTTAACGCCCAGGGCGCGGATCATGTACTCGTTGTTGCCGGTGGCACGCAGCGCCGAGCCGATCTCGGTGCCAAAGAACCAGTACAGGATGGCGACGATGGCCACGGCCAGCACAATGCCTAGGATAATGGCAACAGTGGACTGCGGCAGGCCCGTCATGTTGCTGACGGATGAGAAGATAGTGCCCTTGGCAAGGATGGGCGTGTTGGACTTGCCCATGATGCGCAGGTTGATGGACCACAGACTGATCTGCGTAAGGATTCCGGCGAGGATTGCGGGAATCTCAAAGACGGTGGTCAAGATGCCCGTGACGGCGCCCGCGATGGCGCCGGCGCACATGCCGGCCAGCACGGCGAGCAAGGGGTCGACGTTATTGTTGACGATGAGTACGGCGCAGACACAGCCGCCGAGGGCAAAGCTGCCGTCGCAGGTCATATCGGGGATGTCGAGCAGGCGGAACGTGATAAACACGCCAAGCACCATAATGCCCCAGAGGACGCCCTGCGAAACGGCGCCCTGCAATGCAATGAGCATGCTTCATACCTCCTAGGATAGGGTGGACACGTGATTTTCCATAATAGCGGTACCAATGCATAAAAGAGCTGCGGACGGATGTTTTGTCTCATCCGAAACAAGCAGGGCGAACGCCGGTCTTTAGCGTTCGCCCCAAGGACTCAGATATTGAATAACGCGGCTGTGGCGCGCGTGCGGGCCCTAGACGCGTTACCGCGCATGGCGCTACTCGTCCAGAGCGGAAAGGTCGATGCCTAGGGCCTCGGCCATCTCGTCGTTCTTGACGACGACCAGGTCCTTGCTCGAGAGGTGCTTGATCGGCATATCCTCGGGCTTGGCCTCGCCCTTCAGGATCTTAACGGTCATCTCGCCCGCGGCGTAGCCCAGGTCCTTATAGTTGATGGAGAGGGTGAACAGGCCGCCGGCCATGCACATACCCTCCTCGCCAGTCACGAAGGGGAGCTTGTTCTCCTTGCAGATCTGGCCGACCTGCGAAGCACCCGCGGCGATGGTGTTGTCAGTGGGGGAGTAGAGTGCGTCGACCTTGCCCACGGCAGACTCGACGACGGACTGAATCTCGTTGGAGCTCGAGACGGTGAAATCGGTGTACTCGAGGCCCAGCTTGTCGAGCTCCTTCTTGGCGGCCTTGATCTGGACGTCGGAGTTGGACTCGGCGGTGCAGTAGAGCAGGCCGACCTTTTTAACGTTGGGCAGGACCTTCTGCATCATCTCGAGCTGCTCGGCGACCGGGGTGAGGTCGGAAGCACCCGTGACGTTGGTGCCGGGCTTGTCGTTGTCCTGGACCAGGCCGGAGGCGGCGTAGTCGGTGATGGCACAGCCCACGATGGGGATATCGGCCGTGGCGCCGGCGGCAGCCTGCGCGGCGGGCGTAGCGATGGCATAAATCAGGTTGACGTTGTCGCCCACAAACTTGTCGGCAATGGACTTACACGTGGACTGGTCGTTCTGGGCGTTCTTCTGGTCGATCTTGACCTTAAGGCCGCTCTCCTTGATGGCCTTGACAAAGCCGTCGTTGGCGGCATCGAGTGCGGAGTGCTCGGTGAGTTGCAGAACGCCGATGGTGTAGTCGGAACCGGCGGCAGCAGAGCCGGAACCAGAGTTGCCGCCGCATCCGGCGAGCGGGGCGAGCGCGAGCAGACCGGCGGAGACCAGAAGGCTCCTGCGGCTGATGGTGATGTCCTTCATATCATTACCCCCAGTATAAAAATGGCTGGAAACACTGCACTGGGACAAAGTGCAAGTGGAACTATAGTAGCGCTGATGTCCATTTTTACAACAGCCTGGCGGGTTTTTTAATACAGAATCGGATGGGCGGTACGGGTAGTCTAATGGGCGGCGGAGGGTCTTATGCGGCGGAGGAGGCATCGTCCTCGTCCAGGGCGGCGAAGAGCTTCTTGCCGTCGAGGAGACGTGTGGTGACGTTTCTCATTCGGCCGATCTCTACGGTACGCAACGTGTCATCGGCGCCTCGCGCGTCATAGACCGTTCCCAGCAAATACGAGATGCCGTCTCGTTGCTTGATGGCAAAGGGACGGAGTGTCATCCGTGCCACTTCGACCTCTCCGCGTGCCGTGACACTCGAAATATCAAAACTCACCGTGGTTCCGTGGTCGATGGCCTGCTCGATGAGCTCGCAGGCATCGATGCGCTTGACGGGCGTGCGTGTGGCCTTGGTGGATTTGCCGCCTGCGCTTGGAGCAGGCTCGGGTGCATCGAGGTAGCCGCGAACGTCGGCACTCGCCATGGCGACCAGGTGCTGCGCCATGCTTTTTCGAATGGCGATGGGCGTAGAGCGGTTGCGCATGACCATGCCGTGGAGTCGGATGATCTCTTCGTCGGTGAGCGGACGGGTCAAGAGCCGATACCCCACGCCGCGCTTGTACTCAATTTCGTATCCGGCATGGCGAAGTGCGGAGATGGCGGTGTAGATGCTGCGCCGCGCCGCCGAGATGGGCATGCGGGCGGGGTCGTCGGGATGGGCGAGGCGCCGGATCAACTCATCGGAAAGCATGGCCTTGTCCTCACCGGTGTTTTCGCTTAATAGTTGCAGGATGCGAACGGCGCGATAGGCTGCCATCGAGGCGGCGCCCCTCGTCGTGGTCTCGTAAGTTTCAACAGCGGTTTCGGTCATGGCGCCCACGTCCTTTCCGTTTTGGGTGGCGACGGTATGGAGCCTAGGACGCGGGGCTTTCCCAGGGGTGCAGGACGCCCTGGGCGGTCGGTAGCCGTCGGCAAGCGGCGGGTCGAGTTTTCAACAGCCCTGCCCAACTGACCAAAAACTTGCCAAAAGCTTGACGGATGCTGTTGAAAAAAGCGCCCCTCGGCTTGCCGAGAGGCGCTGGCGTGATGCGCTGGAACGCGTTTGGTGGCGCTGTGGCGATTAGAAGTCGGCGTTGCCCACGGTGCGCGGGTGCGGCAGGACGTCGCGGATGTTGCCCACGCCGGTCAGGTACATGACCAGGCGCTCGAAGCCCAAGCCGTAGCCGGCGTGCTTGCAGGAACCATAGCGGCGCAGGTCCAGATAGTACTTGTACTGCTCGGGATTCATACCCAGGTCCTTGATACGGGCCTCGAGCAGGTCCAGGCGCTCCTCGCGCTGGGAGCCGCCGATAATCTCGCCGATACCGGGAACCAGGCAGTCGGCGGCGGCGACGGTCTTGCCGTCCTCGTTCATGCGCATGTAGAACGCCTTGATCTCGGCCGGGTAGTCGGTTACGAAGGTCGGTCGCTTAAAGTGCTCCTCGGTCAGGAAGCGCTCGTGCTCGGTCTGCAGGTCGATGCCCCAGCTGACGGGGTAATCAAACTGGTGACCGGCGGCGACGGCCTGCTCCAGAATTTCGACGGCCTCGGTGTAGGTAATACGGGCAAAGTCGGAGTTTGCCACGTGGTTCAGGCGCTCGATCAGACCCTTGTCCACAAACTTGTTGAGCATGTTGAGCTCGTCGGGGCAGGTGGCCATTACGTCCTTGAGGACGTACTTGAGCATGGCCTCGGCGTTATCCATGTAGTCGTTCAGATCGGCAAAGGCCATCTCGGGCTCAATCATCCAAAACTCGGCGGCGTGGCGCGTGGTGTTGGAGTTTTCGGCGCGGAAGGTGGGGCCAAAGGTGTACACGTCGCCAAAGGCCAGGGCAAAGTTCTCGGCATTGAGCTGGCCGGACACGGTGAGGCTCGCATGCTTGCCAAAGAAGTCCTGGCTCCAGTCGACCTCGCCGGACTCGGTGAGGGGCGGATTTTTGGGGTCAAGCGTGGTCACACGGAACATCTCGCCGGCGCCCTCGCAGTCACTCGTGGTGATGATGGGGGTGTTGACGTAGACAAAGCCCTGCTCCTGGAAGAAGCGGTGGATGACTGCAGCCGCGACAGAGCGGATGCGGAACACGGCGCGGAACAGGTTGGTGCGCGGGCGCAGGTGCTGCTGGGTGCGCAGGAACTCGACGGTCGCGCGCTTCTTCTGCAGCGGGTAATCCGGGGCGCTGACGCCCTCGACCTCGATGGAGGTGGCAGAAAGCTCGAAAGGCTGGGGCGCGTCGGGCGTCAGCTTGACGGTGCCGGTGCAAATGAGTGCGGCCGAGACGTTTTGATGGGCGATCTCGTCGTAGTTGTCGAGTGCCTCGCGGTTCATGACGACCTGCAGGTCGCGGAAGCAACTGCCGTCGTTGAGCGTAACAAAGCCAAAGTTCTTCATGTCGCGGACGGACTTGACCCAGCCGGCGACGGTGACAGTCTGGCCGCCGAGCGACTCGGCGTCGGCGTAGAGCTGCGCGATTTTGGTGCGGTTCACGTATCCTCCCATAGCGGTTGAATGATAGTTATCCATACAGTTCGATATTCTAGCAGCTCGGCTCATTTGGGCTATACAGATAAGGCATTGG
>CAUGKA010000030.1 GCA_959599615.1 uncultured Collinsella sp.
GGCGCTCAACAAGCGCGGCGTCGTGGTGGTGGAGGAACGCCGTGCGTGGCGTGGCTGCAGCGAGCAGACCACGCTGTCCTCGGCAAGCGGCAAGGCGCCGGTTTCCCTTACCAACGGCCAGCAACGGGCACTCGCGCAGATTGAGCGCGCCCGTCTGGACGCTCATGGCGACGTGATGCTGGTTGACGGCGTCACCGGCTCCGGCAAAACCGAGGTTTACCTCTCCGCTATCGAGCGCGTGCTCGCGGCAGGCCGCTCTGCATGCGTGCTCGTGCCCGAGATTTCGCTGACGGCCCAGACCGTCGGCCGCTTCCGCTCGCGCTTTGGCGAGACGGTCGCCGTTTTCCATTCGCGTCTTTCGGCCGGCGAGCGCTTGGACCAGTGGGATATGGTTGCCAGCGGTGCCGCGCGTGTGGTCGTGGGAGCCCGTTCGGCGCTTTTTTGCCCGCTCAGCGACTTGGGCCTCATCATCATCGACGAGGAGCACGAGACTAGTTACAAGCAGGGCTCCAGTCCGCGCTACCACGCGCGCGAGGTGGCGGCCGAGATGGCGCGGCGCTACCGCTGCCCGCTCGTGTTGGGCTCCGCCACGCCTTCTGCCGAGGCCCTCGACCGCTGCCGCCGCGGCATGTATAACGGTGCCACCTGGACGCGTGTCGAGATGCCCGAGCGCCCCGGACACGCCGTGCTGCCTACGGTCCGCATTGCCGACCTGCGTCGCGAGTTCGCACACGGCAGCCGCTCCATGTTCTCAAAACCGCTGATGGAAGGCCTGGAGCGTGTGGTCGAGCGCCGCGAGAAGGCCGTGCTTCTGCATAACCGCCGTGGCTTTGCGCCATTCCTGATGTGCCGCGAGTGCGGCTGCGTCCCCACCTGCAACCACTGCTCCACCGCGCTTACGTATCACGAGCGCACGCACACGCTGCAGTGCCATACCTGCGGTTCGTCTTGGCGCGTGCAGCCCTATCCGGCGCCCACAAGCCGTTGCCCCAAATGTGGCAGTCGCTACCTGGCAAAAATGGGGCTGGGCACGCAGCAGATCGAGGACGCACTGCACCAGATGCTGCCCGAGGACGTCGCCATCATCCGCATGGATGCCGACTCCACGCGCGGCAAGGATGCGCACAAAAAGCTGCTCGAGCAGTTCGATGCGGCCGATTGCGCCGTGTTGCTGGGCACCCAAATGATCGCAAAGGGTCTCGATTTTCCCGAGGTCACGCTCGTGGGCGTGGTCAATGCCGACTTCGCACTCAAGCTGCCCGATTTCCGCGCAGGGGAGCGCGCCTACGATCTGCTGGAACAGGTGGCGGGCCGTGCCGGTCGCGGCGATCGTCCCGGTGAGGTGATCATCCAGACCTACCTGCCCGAGGATCCGGTCATTCGCGCCGTCGCTGAGCACGACCGTTCGATCTTTACCGACTACGATCTGGACCAGCGCCGCGACGCGCTGTACCCGCCGTTTGTTCGCCTGGTCAACATCTTGGTGTGGTCGACGAACGCGGATGACGCGCGGGACTACATCGGCCGCATCGCAAAGCTCCTCAAGCGCCGCTGGCACGCCGCCGCGCCCGACTTTTTGCGGGCGGGGAGCGCCGTGCCGCAGGTGCTGGGCCCGGCTTCGTGTGTAATCGAGAGAGCCAAGGACCGTTACCGCTTCCACCTGCTTGTGAAGTCGCCCGTGGGGTACCATGTCTCTGATGATATCGACGCCTGCCTCAAAGAGGTGGGCTCCGTGCGCGGCGTGAGCGTGAGCGTTGACGTCGACGCCTATGATTTGATGTAACAACCCGAAAGGATGGCCATGGAAGCCAACGGAATCGTACTTTCGCCCGACCCTCGTCTGCGCCAGGAGTGCGCCGTCATCGAGGAGATCACCCCGGCGATCGAGGCGCTTGCCGAGAAGATGAAGAAGATGATGTTCGAGAACGGCGGCTGCGGCCTGGCTGCCCCGCAGATCGGCGAGCTCATTCAGCTCGTTACTATCGACTGCGACTACAGCGACAAGAATGATTACGATCCCTACGTGCTCATCAACCCCGTGATCGTGGAGCAGAGCGACCATCTGGTGCCGTTTAGCGAGGGCTGCCTGTCCATCCCCGGCATTAGCTGCGAGATCGAGCGTCCCGACCATGTCGTTGTCGAGGCGTACGACCTGGACGCCAACCTGATTCGCTATGAGGCAACGGGCGACCTGTTCTGCGTGTGCCTGCAGCACGAGATCGATCACCTGCACGGCAACACCATGTTCGAGCGACTCAAGCCGATGCAGAGGCTCAAGGCGGTCAAGGAGTACCAGGACGCCCTGGCCCGCGGCGCTCGACCGGGCGAGACGGAGTAGTTTTGTCTGTCCCCGGGGCGCCCGCCTATATCATCCCGTGCTCAAACATTCTCGCTGCGCTGCGAAACTGCGCGCGGGACGATATAGGCGGGCGCCCCGGGGACTACGTTGAAGCTGCTTGTCTCGCCCGGGTGCCGTCGGGCCAGGGAGGGGCGTCTTCGCTGATAGGTGCTTTGTTGGGAGGGCTGCTTTTATGCGGCTCTTTCTTTGTTTTTGGGTATATTTGTTTCTGTTGAACTATTCTTGCGGCTGGGCGCGCTTGCGACCAAGAACGCTTTTTTGTAGCCGTCTCGGCTCGTTTTTGAGAGGAGACTAACGTTTTATGCGTATTGTGTTTATGGGTACGCCTGATTTTGCTGTGCCTTCGCTGACTTCGCTTGTTGAGGCTGGGAATGAGATTGCGCTTGTTGTTACTCGTCCCGATGCTGTTCGTGGGCGTGGTAAGAAGCTCGAGCCTTCTCCTGTTAAGGCTAAGGCGCTTGAGCTGGGGTTGCCGGTCGTTGAGGCCAATCGTATGACGCCTGAGGTTGTTGAGGCGCTTCAGGCTGCCCAGGCTGACATTTTCTGCGTGGCTGCTTATGGTTGCATTTTGCCTGATGAGGTGCTGCATATGGCACCGCTTGGTATTGTGAATGTTCATGCGTCCTTGCTGCCTCGTTGGCGTGGCGCCGCTCCCATTCAGCGTGCCATTCTTGCTGGTGATGAGGTTGCTGGCGTTTCCATTATGCGCATTGGGCATGGTGTGGATACGGGCGCTTATTGCGCGCAGGCTTCCACTCCGGTTGCCGGTAAGCATGCCGAGGCGCTCACGATGGAGCTTGGTGAGCTTGGCGGTAAGTTGCTTGCCGATACGCTCCCCTCGCTTGCCGATGGCTCGGCTGTTTGGACTGAGCAGGATGAGTCGCTCGTCACTCATGCTGCCAAGATTTCCAAGCAGGAGATGCGTCTTGATCCGCAGATGGCGGCGCTCGATTGCGTGCGTCATGTGCTCGCTTCGTCCGATACCGCGCCTGCCCGTTGTGTGATTGCCTGCAAGTCGGTTCGCGTGCTCGATGCTGCGGCGGCGGATGTGTCGCTTGGCGAGGGTCAGGTTCTCGTTAAGGCCAAGCGCGTCTACCTGGGTCTTTCCGATGGAGCGGTTGAGCTGCTCGAGGTTAAGCCCGACGGCAAGCGTGCCATGGTCGCTTCTGCCTGGGCCGCCGGTCTGCAGGGTGCCGACCTGACGTGGGGTGTTTTGTCATGAGCAAGCTTTCCCCCGCGCGCAAGCTTGCGCTCGATGTGTTGATGGAGGCCGATCGCCGCGGCATGTACGCACGCGACGTGTTGTCTTCCCGTGCTTCCGCCAAGGCCATTGACCAGCGCGATTCCGCTTTTGCCGCCCGCTTGGCGCTGGGTGTAGCCGCCACGCAAGGCATTTTGGATGAGTTGCTCGATCAGTTTCTCGATAAGCCCAAAAAGGTTGCGCCGCGCGTGCGGATGGCGCTTCGCATCTCGGCCTTCGAGATGCTCTACCTGCATACGCCGGGCCGCGTTGCCGTGAGCCAGGGTGTTGAGCTGGTACGCAGCGGTGCTAAGTCTGCCGCTGGCCTGGCAAACGCGGTGCTGCACAAGGTTGCGGACAACGTTGAGGACTTTGCCACGGCATCCGACGTGGATGAGTCCGAGCACCGTTTGGTTCGTCTTTCGCGTTTGATGGGTCTTCCTCGCTGGCTGTGCGCTCGTATTATGGCCTCGTTCGATACGCCCGAGGGCGCGCTCAACTTTGCCGGCAATCTGGCGCCTGCGCCGCTTGCGCTGCACGAGAATGCGTTTGCGACCAAGGCCGACCCGTATATCTCGCAGCTGGTTGCACCTGTCTTCCCGGGCTGCCATGCTCCGGTCGATGCGCAGGTCACGGTTGCATCGGGCGTGTTTGAGCGTGCGGCTGCGGTTGCCTCGGACCTCAACGCTCAGCTTATCGCCACTGCGGCGACACGTCCCGGGCGTTGCCTGGAGATTGGTGCCGGCCGCGGCACCAAGACCTATGTGATGATGTGCCAGGCCAAGCGTGCCGGGTACGAGCGTCAGCATACTGCGCTCGATCTGCATGATCGCAAGTGCGATCTGAATCTCGCTCGTCTGCATAAGGCCGGTATTCAGGGCGTTCGCACGGTTTCGGGTGATGCCTGCGAGCTTAATGAGGTGCTCACATCGTTTGATGCCATGCTTGGCGAGCCGGTTAAGTTCGACACGGTCTTTATCGATGCGCCGTGCTCGGGCACCGGCACCATGCGCCGTCATCCCGAGATCCCGTGGCGCCTGACCGAAAAGGATGTGACGGTTGAGCTGCCCAAACTGCAGCTGACGATGCTCAAGGAAGCAGCCGCGCGCGTGGCTGCCGGCGGCGAGCTCATCTATGCGACGTGCTCGGTTTTCGACGAGGAGAACACGCAGGTCGTGGAAGCGTTCCTGAGCTCTCCCGAGGGTGCCGGCTTTAGCGTTGCACCGCTTTCCGAGGCGCAGATTCTTCAATTGCCTGAGTTCGCCCAGGCCAAGAAGCTCGTCTCCGTACGCCAAAACGTTCGAGGCCTCTTCCAAAGCGTGCCGGTAAACGCCGACTCCTACGACGGCCACTTCTGCGCCCGCCTGATCCACAACTAACTACTAATGTGCGGTGAAATAGGGATTGAATAGCGGCTTCTACCTGCCAAACTGTCCTTATTTCACCGCAATTCATAAGGAAACCTGGCCTGATAATTAGCTACCCATAGCGCAAAGAAATAGCCCCGCGATTGGTGTCGGTCGCGGGGCTGATTGGTTTCTAGTGGCTGTGCGGGCAATTGGCGCAGCAGCCGCTGGTGGCGCTGGTGCTGGAGCCGCCGCTTCGTTGGTCGGTGTTGTAGAAACCGCTACCCTCAAATTTAATGCCGCTGGCCGAGAACGTCTTGGCGGCCGCAGCACCGCAGTTGGGGCACACGACCTCGGGGGTCTCGGACATGGGATGCTCAACCTCAAACACGTTGCCGCAGCTCGAGCACTTGTAATCGTAGCGCGCCATAATACTTCCTTTTCAGCACAAAGCGGGCAGATTACTCTGCCCGCAAAAATTCAAACGTCTGTAACTGTACCCTATATCGGGCGTTTTATCACGCTTCGCCCCAGAATCTATGCGTGTTGCGCAGGAGCTGTGCGGTTTTGCCCTCAGCGGCCGCAACGTCGGCCTCGTCAGCCTGCCAGGTCCAGTTGCCCGTGGCCACGCCCGGTACGTTCATGCGCGTGTCGTCGCCAAGCCCCAGCACGTCCTGCAGCGGCATCATCACCAGGGGAGCGTCGCTTGTCAGCGCGTCGCTCATCAGCTTGGCTGCCACCTCAACACCGCTCGGCTCGTCGCCGCCCGCAAAGGAGCGCGTGCACCAACCCGCGAGCGTCGACGTGTCGTGCGTTGAGGTGTACAGGATCTTGCCGGGCGTAGGGTGCACGCCGCAACGAACGTCGTAATCGCTAAACTCCAGTACGTCCATACCGGGGAAGCCGCAAGTCGAAGCCATGGCGCGAACGCCGGGCGTCAGGTAGCCCAAGTCCTCGGCGATAAAGTTGAGCGGCCCCAGCTCGTCATAGGCGGTCTGGAACAGGTCCTTGCCCGGGCCTGCCAGCCAACGCCCGTCGGCGCAGGCCTTACCCGCGGGAATGCTAAAGTAGCTGTGGAAGCCCAGGAAGTGATCCAGGCGCACGCGGTCGTAGAGCGAAAACGCACGACGTAGGCGATCCATCCACCAGCTATAGCCGTTCTGCTTCATGTGGTCCCAGCGGAACGTTGGGTTGCCCCACACCTGGCCCTCGGGCGCAAAGTTGTCGGGCGGCGCGCCAGAAATCTCAATCGCCTTACCGGTATCGGACAGCCAGAAGTTCTCGGGCTCGCTCCATGCATCGGCCGAATCGTCCGAGACATACATCGGGATATCGCCGATGACCTCGATGCCCTTCTTGTGCGCGTAGTTCATGAGCTCGCACCAGGCCAGGTCAAAGCGGTACTGCATGTACGCCTGAAGCTCGGCCTCGTCGTGGAAGCGTTTGTCGTCGATCAGATGCTCGTTGTAGCGCGCAACATCTGCCGGCCAATCGTGGCGCGATTCGCCCTCAAAGTACTTTTTGACGGCCATATAGACGCAGTACTTCTCGAGCCAATCGGCATTGCGATGTTTAAACGCGGTGTACAGCGGATCGGCATCCTCGCCGCCGCGGGCCTTCCAGGTCTCAAAGTCGGCGGCCAGCTCCTCGTGGCTCTCGGGCAGCAGATCGATATTGCCTGCAAAGGCCGAAGGACCGGCGTAAGGGGAGCGGAAGAAGTCCGTGGGGTTGACAGGCAGGACCTGCCAGTAGCGCATGCCCATAGCGGCCATATGGTCGATAAAACGACGCGTGGGCGCGCCGATCGTGCCGGGCTTACCGTCGTCGGTCGGCACCGATGTGATATGGCACACAACGCCCGCACCGTGATCGAGCGGCTCCTGCAGACGCTGCTCGGCGTGGTGATAGATGATCGACGATCCCAGCGGATACAGGTCGAGCGTGACGGTGCCATTGTGAATCTCGCACTCGTGACCGCTAATCACATCACTCGCGCATTCGTCGAGCGCCGGAATCGTCACGCGGTGTGAATTGCGCAGGCTGCGGTTGATGATAACCGTCGCGGCCTCGCCATCCTTGCCCGTGCGGTTGTATGCCAGCACCTCGTCGTTGAGCGCGAAGGCCTTGATCTCGCCGTCGATCATAAACGGCAGTGCGCGGCGTACGGCGGAGGCGTTTTTGACAATAGCCAGCGTGTCGAAGTCGTGCAGTTGGTCCTTGGTCGGCAGCGTGCGGCGATTGCCCGGATCGGTCAGGCCCTCCAAGCCGTACTCATCGCCGTAGTAGATTGAAGGCACGCCGGGGAAGGTCATCTGCATGAGCGTTGCAAGCCAAAAACGGCTCTTGGCAAGGCCCATCGAGTTCTCGTCTAGGCGCCATTTGCTTCGCTCGCACTCGGACAGCTGCGACTCGTCGGGGCCGCCGCCGAGCACCGAGATGATACGCGGGCGGTCGTGGCTCGAAAGCAGGTTGAGCGCGCAGGACAGGGCTTCGCGCGGATAATTCTCGCGCAGGGTTTCGATATCCTCGGCTGCCTGGTAGGCGTTCTTGTAGCCCATCAAAAAGCCGATGACCATGTCACGGAAGGGGTTATCCATAGCAGAGTCCAGCTCGGAGCCCTGCAGGTAGCGGCGCAGATGGCCGTAGCTAATCTTGTTGGAGGCGTCTTCCCAGACTTCGCCGAGCAACAGTGCATCAGGCTTTTCGGCAAGTACGGCCTTCTTGATCTCGGCCAGAAAGTCGTCGGAAAGCTCGTCAGCGACGTCCAGACGCCAGCCATGGGCACCGGCGCGCAGCCATTTGCGGATCACGCCGTCCTTGCCCAGGAGCTTCTCGCGTACCAGCTCGGACTTCTCGTTGATGGCTGGCATGTTGCCAACGCCCCACCAGCAGTCGTACGAGCCGTCCTCGTGGAAATAAAACGCATCGCGCCACGGCGAGTCCTCGCTCTGCCACGCACCCACGCCGGGGTAGTTGCCGTAGCGGTTGAAATAGATGGAGTCGTCACCCGTATGGTTAAAAACGCCGTCCAGGATGATGGAGATGCCCAGCTTCTCGGCTGCCTGGCACAGCTCGGTAAAGTCCTGCTCGGTGCCCAGGATTGGGTCGATTTTGGTGTAGTCGGCCGTGTCGTAGCGGTGGTTGCTCGCGGCCTCAAAGATGGGGTTGAGGTAGATGGCCGTAAAGCCCAGCTCCGCGATGCGGGGCAGGTCAATTTGGATGCCCTTGAGCGAGCCGCCGTAGAAGTCCCAGGTCTTGATGGAGCCGTCCTCGGCGCGCTCGTATACGGGCGGCTCGTTCCAGTCCTCGACCATACGGCGCTGGATTCCGTTGCGCGGTTTTTCGACCTCGGCCAGCGTGCGCTCGCGCCAGTTTTCGTCACGGGCGTAGCGATCGGGGAAGATCTGGTAGACCATGCCACGCTCGTACCACTCGGGACGCACTTCGCGGTGCTTATAGACGGTAATCTGGAAGGACGGCACCTCGGCGTAGTCGTAGGTTACGCCCTCGCCGCCGGTGCGGCCCTGCGGTGCGCCCAGACGAACCTCGGGCTGGCCCTCGATATTGCAGATAAAGCTGTACCAGACAAGACAGGGCTCGGTGCACTCCAGCTCGGCGGTAAAGATGCCGTCGCCCTCGTGCGTCATGGGATACAGAGTTTCCCCGATCTCATCGACCCAGGTTCGCAGCGTAAGCGTTGCCTGGTTGGGGTCGGCATCCTCCAAAATTACCGACAGCGAAACGGAAGTTCCTGTGGTCACAGCGCCAAACGGAGTGCGAAACTGCGGCAGACGGCTGTTGTGTATCAATCTCATAATACGGTCCAGTTCAATAGAATCACGGCCTGCGGGCCATGGCTTTACGCACAGGATGTAAGTATATCTGTTGTACATAGGCTGTATAAACAACATCCGTTTACCATCGGCGAACGGTTGTCCTAGAAAATCGTTTTACCAACTATTAACAGAGAAGGGGCGCCCGGTTGGAGCGCCCCTTGCTTAGGGTTTGATGAGGTTTTGGATCGTCTGGATTAGCGGCGCTTGCGGGTGGCCGTTGCCTTGCGGACGGAAGTCTTCTTGGTCGGAGCCTTTTTCTCGGTCGGAGCGGCAGGGGAGACCGGGGTCTCCTTGGCAGGCTCGGGCTTAGCCTCTGCCTTCGGGGCAGCCTTGGTCTTAGCCTTGACCTCGGCGGCCTTCGGTGCCGGCTCGGGCTTGGTCTCCTCTTTGACGGCGGCGGGCATAGCCTCTGCCTTAGGAGCGGCAGCCTTTGCCGTGGTCTTCTTGGCCGTCGTCGTGCGCTTGCGCGTGGTGGTCTTGGCGGTCGGCTTGGCCTCGACAGCTGCTTCGGCCTTGGGCTCGGCAGGCGTCTCCTTGACCTTGACGGCGGGCTTTGCGGCAGCCTTCGGAGCGACCTTGGTCGCAGTAGCCTTGGCGGCCGTCGACTTCGTTGCCGTGGTCTTCTTGGCAGCTGTTGCCTTCTTGGCAGTCGTGGTCGTCTTTTTGGCAGCGGTCTTTGCCGGAGCCTTGGCGGCCGGTTTGGCCTCAGCGACCTCGGCCTTTACCTCGGGAGCAGCCTCGGCCTCGGCGGCCTTCTTGGCGGCGACGGTCGTGCGCTTGCGCGTGGTCGTTGCTTTGGCAGTAGTTGCCTTGGCAGCGGTGGTCTTGCTTGCAGCGGCCTTCGTGGTCGTAGCCTTCTTAGCCGTTGCCTTGCGGGCCGTCGTCTTCTTGGCGGCAGACTTAGCCGCGGGCTTCACCTCAGGCTCGGGCTCGGGAGCAGCTTCGGGCTTCACCTCAGGCTCGGCCTTAACGGGCTCAGCCTCAACCGGCTTCTCCTCGGCCTTGGGCTCCTCAGCGGCCACCGGCTCAGCAACAGCCTCAGACTCGTCGACAACAGCTGCCGGCCTCTCAATCTCCGGATGCATAAAGAAGTACAGGTCCAGATACTTGTCGGCCGAGCGCGTCCAGCTAAAGTCCTGGCTCATGGCCTGCGTGACCAGCTGGTTCCAGGCATCGCGGTTATCCCAGAACAGACGCGCCGCGCGGAACACGGCGTCGCCCATCTCGTCGCCGTTAAAGTTGCTAAACGAAAAGCCCGTGCCCTCGCCGGTAAACTCGTTATACGGGATCACCGTGTCCTTTAGACCGCCGGTCTCGCGAACAATCGGCAGGGTGCCATAGCGCATGGCGATGATCTGCGACAGGCCGCAGGGCTCAAACTTCGAAGGCATCAGGAACATATCGGCGGCGGCATACATACGCTGCGACAGCGCCGGATCGAACTCGATGCGCGCGGCCATGGTGCCGGGGTACTTGTCCTGGAAGTAGCGCAGGCCGTCCTCGTAGTCGCGGTCGCCGGTGCCCAGCACGGCCACCTGCACGCCGCCGGCCAGGATGCGGTCGAGCGCGTACATGACCAGGTCCATGCCCTTCTGGCGCGTCAGACGCGTGACCATTACCATGAGCGGACGGTCGTCGCGAACCTCGAGCCCCAGCTCTTCCTGCAGCTTGGCCTTGCACACGGCCTTGCCCCCACGGTCATCAACCGTGTAGTTGGCGGCAATGCGCTTGTCGGTCGCCGGGTCAAAGCCCGCCACGTCAATGCCGTTCAAAATGCCCTGCAGCGCATAGGAGCGCTCGCGCAGCACGCCGTCCAGGCCCTCGCCAAACTCGGGCGTCTGGATCTCGTTGGCATAGGTGGGGCTCACCGTAGTGATGGCGTCGGCATAGCGCAGGGCGCCCAGCATGTAGTTGATGCTGCAGGCGTCGCAACGCAGCTGCGAGGCAGCCGCCGGAATATGCGCCACGCCCAGGATATCCTCCATCACGGTGTCGCTAAACTGGCCCTGGAACGCCACGTTGTGGATCGAGAATACGGTCTTGACGCGGTCATACAGCGGCAGGCCCTGGTAAAACTCGCGCAAGAACACTGGCGCCAGCGCCGTCTGCCAGTCATTGCAGTGCAGGATGTCGCACTCAAAGCCGGCCGGCAGGTGCTGCAGGCTCTCGGTGATGGCCTTGGAGAAGAACGCAAAGCGCTCACCGTCGTCAAAGAAGCCGTACGGATAGTCGCGTGCAAAGTAGCGCTCGTTGTCGATGAACATATAGGTGACGCCGTCGTGCTCGAGCTTCTCGAGACCGCAGTACTCATTGCGCCAGCCCAGGCTCACGTAAAAGTCGGAGAAGTGCTCCATCTGCGCCTTGTACTCGTCTTTGATGGTGGCGTACTTGGGCACCATCACGATAACTTCGGCGCCGGCGCGCACGAGCGCTGCAGGCAGCGAGCCCGCCACGTCGCCCAGGCCACCGGTCTTTACAAACGGTGCGCACTCGGCCGAGGCAAACACGATCTGCATCTTTTTGCTGGAATCTGCCATATTGTCTCCCATGTTGCAATTCGAGAATAGCCGCCTGGCGCGAACCGGGCGGCTATTCTACATGTTACGAGCGATGTTGCGGTGCCAACGTTAACGTACGATGGTGGTATCGGAAGTTAACGGAGCCTTGCCCAGCACCAGGATGTTCTCGGGCGTGCCGCGAAGCTCGGTGTTGGTGGGGACCACGTTGTTCTTGTCCAGGATGGCGTTCTCGACGCGGGCGCCGCTCTTGATGATGCAGCTTTGGTTGATGATCGAGTTGGTCACCGAAGCACCCTCCTCGACCACGACGCCGCGCGACAGGATCGAGTTGCGCACGGTGCCCTTGATGATGCAGCCGGCCGAGATGATCGAGTTGCACGCGTGACTGCCGGTCGCATAGCGCGAAGGCGGCACGTCGTGGGCCTTGGTCAGGATCGGGCGCTCGGGGTCAAAGAGCTGGTCGGCCACGGTCTGGTCGAGCAGGTCCATGCTGCGGCGATACAGCGACTTCTCGCTAAACACGCCCACGACCTCGCCCTTGTACTCGTAGCTGCACACGTCGATGTTGCCAAAGTCGCCCTGGAGCGCCTCGAGCAGGTCCAGATAGTCGGCGGCCTGGTAGTGGTCGATAATCTCGAGCAGCGTCTCGCGGTTGACGATGCAGCAGTCCATGGAGGCGTTGTCGCCGTACACGACGCCGGCGCTCACGCCCGTCAGGCGGCCGTTCTCGTTAATCTCGAGCTTGGTCTCGTCATCGACATTGCGCGTGGCCTTGCAGTACACCACGGTCATCTGGGCACCGGAGTTCTCGTGCGCCTCGATGATGGTGTTGAGGTCCATGTTAAAGATGATGTTGGTGCCCATCATCACGACATAGGGATTCTCCGAGCGCTGGAACAGCGTCTTGTTGGAGATGATGTCGCGCAGCAGGAAGCGCATGCCGCCCTTGGTGGTGCCATACGCGTTGCCGGGCACCATGAACAGACCGCCCTTCTTGCGGTCCAGGCCCCAATCCTTGCCCGAGCCCACATGGTCGATCAGCGAGCGGTAGTTGCCCGGCATGACGACGCCGACGGTCTTGATGCCGGCATTCATCATGTTGGACAGCGGAAAGTCGATCAGGCGGTAGCGGCCCAAAAACGGAACGGACGCGATGGGGCGATCCTTGAGCAGCACGCTGCCGTAGGTCGAAGAGTAGTTAGCGGTGATGTAACCGATGGCCTTGCGATTGATCATCGGATCATTCCCCCTTCCCGATAACGACGTCATTTCCAACGACGGCCGTATCCTTGGTGGTATCGACAGAGCCGAGCTTCACGCCCTCTTCGACCGTGGAGTTCTCGCCCAAAATAGCGCGGCAGATGTGCGCGCCGCTCTTAACGTGCGCACCCGGCAGCAGCACGGAGTCCTCGACCACGGCGCGCTCCTCGATGATGACATCGGTCGAAAGGATCGAGTGGCGAGCGGTGCCGTAGATCTTGCAGCCGTTGGAGACCAGGCAGTCGTCCAGACGGCCGTCCGGGCCAATGTAGTGCGGCGGACGCGTGGTAATGTTGGACATGATGGGGAAGTTCTTGTCAAACAGATCGAACTCGGGGTTGTTGCCCAGCAGGTCCATCGAGGTCTCGTGGAAGCTGGCGATGGTGCCGACATCCTTCCAAAAGCCGTGGAACTCATAGCTGTACAGGCGCTTGTTCTCGCCGAGCAGCTTGGGGATGATGTCTTTACCAAAGTCGTGGCTTGAGCGCTGGTCCAGAGCGTCCTCCTCGAGCGCCTCGATCAGCACGTCGGCCGAGAAGATGTAGATGCCCATGGACGCGAGGTTCGAATCGGGCTTCTCGGGCTTCTCGGTGAACTTGGTGATGCGGCCGTCCTCGGGGTCGGTGGTCAGGATGCCAAAGCGGCTGGCCTCCTCCCACGGCACGGGCATAACGCTCACCGTGAGGTCGGCGTTGTTCTCAATATGCGTCTTGAGCATCTTGCGGTAGTCCATGCGATACAGGTGATCGCCCGAAAGAATCAGGACGTACTTGGGGTCGTTGGCCTTGATGTAGTCGAGGTTCTGCGTAATGGCGTCGGCCGTGCCCGCATTCCAGGCGCCGCCGGTCTGCGTCTCGTACGGGGGCAGGATCGACACGCCGCCTTCACGGCTGTCCAGATCCCACGCCTCGCCGGAGCCCACGTAGGCATGCAGCAGGTAGGGACGGTACTGCGTCAGAACGCCCACCGTGTCGATGCCCGAGTTGGAGCAGTTGGAGAGCGAAAAGTCGATAATGCGGAACTTGCCACCAAAGCTAACCGCCGGTTTGGCGATCTTTTGGGTGAGTGCCCCCAATCGGCTACCCTGTCCTCCTGCGAGGAGCATCGCGATGCATTCTTTCTTACTCATCGATTTCTCCTTCTGTCATCGATGTTCCTAAACCCATTAGCGACGGGCGCAGCGCAACGTCGCGCCCGTCGAGTAATGCCGTGCGGCAAAGGGAGCTCGCGCGCCTTTACGCGTGCCAGATCTCGTCGCGGTACTCGCGAATGGTGCGGTCGCTCGAGAACCAGCCGGAGGAGGCGGTGTTGAGCAGGGCCTTGCGGTTCCAGGTCTCCTGGTCGCCGTAGCTGTTCGTGAGCTTTTCCCATGCATCCACGTAGCTGCGGAAGTCGGCCATGACCAGGTCGGGGTCGTTGTTGTTCATGAGCTCGTTGTAGATGCTCTCAAAGTTGCCCGAAAGACCCGCAAAGGTGTTGTCCTTGAGCTCGTCCATCACGCGGCCCAGACGCTCGCGATCGTTGTTGAGCGTATCCCACGCAAAGTAGCTATTCGATGCCCAGAGCTGCTCGACCTCGGGGGCGGTCAGGCCAAAGATGGCCTCGTTCTCGCGGCCGGCCAGGTCGGCGATCTCGATGTTGGCGCCGTCGAGGGTGCCCAGCGTAATGGCGCCGTTCATCATGAGCTTCATGTTGGACGTGCCCGAGGCCTCCTTGCCGGCCGTGGAGATCTGCTCCGAGATCTCGGCGGCGGGGTAGATGAGCTGGGCGTTGCTCACGCGGAAGTTGGGGATAAAGCAGACCTTCATGACCTCGTTGACGCGCGGGTCGTTATTGACGACCTCGGCCACCGAGTTGATCAGGCGGATAGTCTCCTTGGCAAAGGTGTAGCTCGAGGCAGCCTTGCCACTAAAGATGAAGGTCGTCGGCGTCACGTGGAAGTTGGGATCGGCGATGCGACGGTTGTAGATGTCCATCACCTTCATGATGTTCATGAGCTGGCGCTTATAGGCGTGGAAGCGCTTTACCTGGACATCGAAGACGGTGTTGGGGTCAATGACCAGACCGGTCTCGGCCTTGACATAGGCGGCCAGACGCTCCTTGTTGGCGCGCTTGGAGGCACCCACGGCCTTCAGGAACTCGGTGTCGTCCTTAAACTCCTTGAGTTTCTCCAGCTCAAAGGCGTCCTTGAGCCAGCCATCGCCAATGGCCTCGGTAACGAGCTTGGCGTAGGTGGGGTTGGCCTCGGCAAAGAAGCGACGGTGCGAGATGCCGTTGGTCTTGTTGTTGAACTTCTCGGGCGTTAAGGCATAGAAGTCCTTGAGCACGATGTTCTTGATGATGTCGGAGTGGATCTTGGCGACGCCGTTGACGCTATGGCTGCAGATCACGGACAGGTTGGCCATGCGAATCTCGCCGTCCCACAGAATGGCGGTCTGGCGCAGACGCTCCTGCCAGCCCTCCTGCGTGGTGTCGAAAGACTCGTGCCAACGACGGCTGATCTCGTCGATGATCTGGTACACGCGGGGGAGGAGCTTGGAGAACGTGCCGATGGGCCACTTCTCCAGAGCTTCGGGCAGGATGGTGTGGTTGGTGTAACTCACGACCTGCGTCACGATGTTCCAAGCGTCATCCCACTCGAGCTTCTTCTCGTCGATGAGGATACGCATAAGCTCGGGGCCGCACATGGCGGGGTGCGTGTCGTTGGTGTGGATGGCCACAAACTGCGGCAGCAGCTCCCAGTTCGCGGCATGCTCCTTCTCAAAGGTGTCGAGCAGGCTGTAGATACCGGCCGAGACAAACAGGTACTCCTGCTTCAGGCGCAGCAGACGGCCGTGCTCGCCGGCGTCGTTGGGGTAGAGGATGGCGCTGATGGCCTCGGCCTCGGCGCGCTCGGCGTCTGCCAGGGCATAGTCGCCGCGGTTGAAGGCCTCCAGATCGAAGTGCTCCTCGACCGGCTCGGCAGCCCAAACGCGCAGCTTGTTGACGGTCTCCCCGGCATAGCCCACCACGGGGATGTCATAGGGGACGGCCAGGATATCCTGCGTGTCCACCGTGCGGTAGAACGTGCGGCCGTTCTCCTCAAAGCCCTCAACATGGCCACCAAACTTAATGGTTACGGCCTTGTCCTGACGACGGACCTCCCAGGGATAGCCGTGGGTGAGCCACTCGTCGGTGGCCTCGACCTGGCTGCCGTTGACGATCTCCTGCTTAAACAGGCCGTAGCGGTAGCGCATGCCGTTGCCGTAGCCGGCAATTCCCTCGGCTGCCATGGAATCCAGGAAGCACGCGGCCAGACGACCCAGGCCACCGTTGCCCAGGGCCGGATCGGGCTCCTGGTTCTCGATGACGGACAGGTCGAAGCCCATGTCGTCGAGTGCCTCGGCGACCATGTCGCGCACGCCAAAGTTGAGTAGGTAGTTGTCGAGCAGGCGACCGATCAAAAACTCGATCGAGAAGTAGTACACGCGCTTTTTGCCCTCGGCGGTGGCGCGGGCGTCGCTCTTGGTGGCAACGGTGCGCGCCTTCTCGGCCACGAGCTTGGCCAGGGCGTTAAAGCGGTCGAGGTCGCTGGCGGCCTCGACGCTCTTGCCGCTGATGCTCATGACGGCATCGCGATAGAGCTCGGTAAACTCCTGCTTGTTGTCGAAGATCTTATTCATACGTTCCTTTCCCCCGGGGATGGTTCCCCCGGAACGGTTATGACCTACATCCTACGCCCCGACGGGGCGGGTAATTACACGTGTAACGACTTTGTTACGCATCCTTGCCAGATGCCTTAACAGCGCCTGTCTTG
>CAUGKA010000031.1 GCA_959599615.1 uncultured Collinsella sp.
GATGTCGTACAGACGAATCTCGTCAACGTCGAGCTCGTCCTTGCGCAGAGCGATGGACTTGACGATGCCGGGGGTAAAGGTGGATCCGCCACCACACAGAGTAATGATCATTGTTTACTGCTCCTTCTCAATTGCGTTTTCGACCTTGTCGCGCATCTCGGCAACCTTCATGCCAAAGATGATCTGGATATTGTTGCCGTTGCGGTTGATGCCGCTGTTGGGCACGTGGTTGATGAGGCTCTCATCGATGAGGTCCGGGTTCTTAACGTTCACGCGGAGACGCGTAAAGCAGTTCTCGAGCTCCTCGATGTTGTCCTTGCCGCCAAGACCTGCGACCAGGTCGGCAATGCCCGCATCGACGCCCTCTGCGGGAGCCGCGGCAACAGCGCCCTGCTTCACCGCGACAGACGCGGCGGCCTCGCCCTCGGCAACGGACTCGGCGAGCTCGGACTCCTCCTCGCGACCAGGCGTGTGGAGGTTGAGCTTCTTAATAAGGAAGGTGAAGAGGAAGAAGTACAGAGCGGCGTTGACGACTCCGAGTACGAGCATCATCGGCCAGTTGGTCTTATCGACACCGAGGACCAGGTTGGAAACCACGATGTTGATAATGCCGCCTGCAGTCGAAGCGGGCACGGAGAGGACCTTGAGCAGGACCAGGAAGATGCCGGAAAGAACCGAGTGAACGACAAAGAGCACGGGAGCGGCAAAGACAAAGAGGAAGTCCATGGGCTCGGTGACACAGGAGAGCACAGCGGTGATGATCAGCGGGATGATAACGGCCTTGGTCTTATCCTTGTTCCCCTTGTAAGCGGTGAAGATAAAGGCGAGACCGATACCGATGTAGGGCCACAGGTTGTTGAAGGTGTAGCTGTTGAAGTAGGTGCTATCGGAGAAGGGCTGGCCCGTCATTGCCATCTCGGCGACACGGATGGGATAGGCGCCGGCGATAACCTGATCACCCAGCGTAAGGGTGCCGCCCACATCGGAGAACTGGAACGGGGTGTAGATGAGGTGGTGCAGACCGGTGGGAACGAGCAGCTTGTTGAGCATGCCGTAGATGAACAGACCGATGTTGCCCGACTCCTTAATGATGCCGGCAACGGAGGAGATGGCACCCTGAACCGGAGGCCAAACGATGCAGAAGCCAGCGCCCATGATCCAGGAGATGATGATCATGATCAGGAACGGAAAGCGAACGCCCGAGAACATCGAAAGGGCAATGGGGAACTGCTTATTCGAGTACTTGTTGAACACGGCACCGGTGATGCAACCAAGAATGATGCCGCCAAACACGCCGGTATCGAGCACCTGAATGCCCATAACGGTGCTCTGGCCGGTTCCGGTAAGGCCGAGCATGCCGCTCGCTTCGGCAAGAGAGCCGGTAGCGTTGAGCACGATGTTATTGGCCTGCAGGAACAGGAAGAACGACATCAGGGCGATCAGCGAAGCATGGCCCTTGTTCTTCTTTGCCATGGCGCCGGCGATGCCCACGCAGAACAGAATCGAGAGGTTGTTGATGATAAACATCAGCGACTGATAGACAACGGCGCCCACAAGCTGGAACGGACCGGAGCCCAGCACAGGAATCACGGCGCAGATGGTCTTGTTGGTCAGAATAATGCCCACGATGAGCAGAATGCCGGCAACCGAGAGATACATCATCGGCTGAACGATTGACTTCGCGAACACCTCCAACGGCGCTTTGAAATTGAACTTCTTTTTTGCGGTCATAGCGGTACTCCCCTTCCTTTTCCGCAAATTGAGACAGATGTGCCCTGGACAAGACCGTAAGCCTTGCCTTATATCAATCGATGTGTGGGCACGTTATGCCTAGAGACCAGGTTCTCCAAGCAGGTTAACAATGTGGTACGCGAGATAACTCTTCTCGGCATCGGTAACGATAACGTTATAGGTAGACGACAAGTGAGCGGCTATGGCATCCGCGCACGAGAACGCGCACGGATACTTAGTTTCATCGATTCGGAACAGCGCATCGTCATTGATCTGCCCGGCCGCGGGGTCAAGCGCCCGCTGTGCGAAAAACTGCAGGTGGCGGACGAAACGCTCATAGGGCAACGAGGTGTCGTCGAGGGTCGCAGCGTAACGATCGGAAACAATCGCGAGTACGTCGCGAACAAGCTGGACCGAGATGATGAGACGGTCGGAGCGTTGCGGCATGGTGGCGTTGACGATATGCAGCGTAATAAAACCCTGCTCTTCTTCGCTCATCTGGATGCCCATATACTCCTTGACAATCTGCAGCGCACGGCCCGCAAGCGCATACTCCTTGCGATAGAACTGTTGGATCTCGAGCAGCAACGGATTCTCACAGGAGACGCCCTTGCGCTCGCGCTCCAAAGCAAGGCCGATATGGTCTGCGAGAGCAATGAGGATCTTGTCGTTGATATCAACATTGAGCTCTCGACGGAGCATCTGAACAATGTCCTCGGCAATCACGAGGTTGACGGTGGGAATGGACTCCAAAAGATGTGCCAAGCGGTCAATCGTACGCGAATCCTGAGAAGTGCCCTCCTGCAGCGCATAGGTCTTTTCGACCGATGTTTCATCGATAGCGTCGCCGGCATGACGGCCAAAGCAGAGACCTCGACCGATGACAATGAGCTCGGAACCATCGTCCGAAGTGACCATTGCGACGTTATTGTTGAAAACTCGCTTGATAACCACGGTACCCACCACAAGAATTTACTCGGAAAGCCAGACGACAGGCTCTTTAACAGCAACAGGGCCGGAAGCATGCTCACGAAGAGTCGAATTCTCCGAGCGCTCACACACGATAACGAAGACCGTGGGATCGAAGCCGGCGGCGCGGACCGCGTCGAAATCGACCTCGACGAGGGGCTGGCCCGCGTCGACATGGTCACCCTGGGCAACAAGCGCATGGAAGCCCTTGCCCTCAAGTTTAACAGTGTCGATTCCGATATGCAGCATCACCTGAGCAGAGCTGTCGTCAGACATGATGCCCAGCGCGTGCTCAGTCGGAAACAGCGCCGCGACGGTGCCGGAGACGGGAGCGCACACCGTTCCCTCTTGGGGAACCACGGCAACGCCATCGCCCACGGCACGGCTGCTAAAAGCGGGGTCATTGGTATTTTCTAGATGAACAAGCTCGCCGGAAACAGGGGCGAGGATCTCGAACTCGGAAGTTGCAGTCGCCTGCTCATCCGAACCGCCCATCAGACGAGAAAAGAAACCCATGGTGGCATGTCCCTTCATAAATATAGCCCAACAAAAATCAAGCGAATGCATCCATAGAGACACACCCGTTCAAAGACTTTGGTTAGGCCCACGTCCGAGGGACTCGGTAACCTTCCGCATTTCATTTTACGGGAGCTATTGTAGACAAGCCCAAAGCCAGAACAATCATTATGACCGATGAACGGTATTTATTCTCCGATAAACGGTATTTAGGCAGCACTTGGGGACGTTCCTTTTCTGCCGGCACTCGGGGACACTCCTCACTCCGGTGCATTGGGGACAGGTTTGTTTGCACCAGGTTGGTGCAGATTAACCTGGCCCCATTGCACAATTTCGTATGCGCTAGACAAAGAGCTCGCATTCCTTCCGCACGACGCAAACCTTGCTCAGCATCTGGGAAACAGCGGATAGCTTGTTGGGATCAAGCTTACGAGCGCCTCGCGGGCATACGGCAATGCAGCGCATGCAGGAGATGCACGCCTCGCCAGCTGCTCGTTTGGGGTCACCCTTGTCGATAGCACAAACGGGGCACGCCGCGGCGCATGCACCGCAGGAGACGCAATCCTCTGTTGCCTCGGGTGCCATGCGGTGACCCCCAGCTTGTTTATAAGGACGATTGCCGGGAATAGAGGGCTCGGATGTATCCTCAGCCAACAGCTTTTGCTGAATTTGCTGCGCAAACTCTGCGAGCTGCGCCGCATCCTGCGCATCCGGACGACCGGCAGCAAACTGTCGCGCAATGGAATGTTCTGCAATGGCTGCAACTGCCGCGATTACCCGGAATCCCGCATGCTTCGCAACGTCCTCCAGCTCTACGAGCGTGTCCTCAAACGCGCGGTTTCCGCAGACGCACACCAGAACGGCCCGCGCTCCGTTGCCGTGAACCATGTTCAGTCGGTCGACCGCCACGGCAGGGACTCTGCCGGCATACGCCGGCACGGAGATAACAGCCACGTCGTCCTTCGTCATCGAGACCTCGTGGAAATCCAACCCGCTATCGGTCAGATCGACGGTAACGGTATTCTTGTCCAGCGCTCCAGCCACAAGGCCAGACACCTTCTGCGTTCCACCCGTCGGACTAAACACAATTTCGAATACGCTCATCTAGACACCCTCCCCCTACGCCTGGCAACGCGTCAAGCCGTTTTCACATTCAGACAGAGTATACGGCGCATGGGGGGAGCTCCCCGTTTTGGTGCGCCAGGCGACCCGATACACCAACCCATACTGCCCGCCTTTTCGGTTTGCATAATTCCCGGTGCAGATTGCATATATTTACTGGATGCCACCGCGTTCTCCTGAGGTACCCCATCCCAGCACGTGCAAAAAACGGAGTATTCTGCAGCGCTCTCGCGCCAGCAATACCCCGAGCGGGCAAACCTTTAGGGCGCTGCGTCATTTTGGGTTCCGACATAGCGAGAACGACGTACCTTTGCTTCAAAAAACGGCGAAATCTAACTCAAAACACTCATAGGGGATATCTGAAGGCCGCCGTTGGCAATACCGAATCGTATGCAGCCAACTAGAGCTGCTGAATACTCCAAAAAATGCACGACGCACCCCATGGGACCCATTGCTGCATGACAGAAAATAGGTCCTCGGCATCCTCCAGATGCATTCCTGAGAAAATCACGTTTGAATTAGCGATGGACACGGTAAACAAAAGGGCCCGAGCGTTGTTTGCTCGGGCCCTTTTGTTTGTCTCACGCTAGCGTGCGACGCATATGTTACTTGCGCTTGCCGCCGCCGTCGCCGGGGCGACGAGAGCTGCCACCGCGCTTGCCACCACGGCTGTTGCCATAGCTGCCACGGTTATCGCGACCGCCAGCGCGGCCGCCACGGGAACCGGCCTGGCTGCCGCCACGCCCGCCACGATAGCCGCCACGACGCTCCTCGCGGGTATCGTCGTAGTTGCGCCAGTCATCGCGACGATCGCGGCTGGCACGCGGATCGCGACGATCGCGCGACTCACCAGAACGCCCGGCGCCGCTGCGCCCGCCATTGCCGCGAGCGTCCTCGCGACGCTCGCCGGCGCGGCCACCGCGCTCTTCAAAGCGCTTGCCGCCACGGGATTCACCGCCGCGGGTACCACGCTCGTCACGCGAACCACGGCCTTCGCCGCCACGGCGCTCATCGCGCCCGCCGCGCTCGCCATCGCGACCGGAGCGACGACGGTCACCCGAGCCGCGCTTGCCACCGCGCGAGCCACGATCCTCGTCCTCGCGCTCAACACGACGACGACCGCCACGGTCCTCGTCCTCACGACGACGGCGGTGTGCCTCGCCCTGGAACTGCTTGGCACGACGCTCGGCACGGTTGCCGCGCGGGCCCTGCTCAACAGCACCGCCACGCTCCTCGGCAGCTACCTCGCGAGCCACGCTTTCAACGGCCTCGTCCACGCGAGCCTGAACGCCCTCGCGCACGCGGGTCTTGCCGCCGCGCTTGGGACGGCTCGGACGCTCGCCGTCGCCGCGACGCTCGTCGCGACCGCGGTTGGAACGACCGGCCACATCGCCGTAATCGTCGCCGTTGCGCTTGCCGTCGCGACGCGCCTGCTCAAGCTTCTTCTTGCTCTTGGACTTGCCGCGCTTGGTCTTCTTCTTCACCTTAAAGGCGGCAGGGTCGCGCTCGGGATCGACAGCGGGCGGATTGGGGCCCACGTGCAGGTCGCCGGCCTCGTAGATGTCGGCGGTCTTGTCCATGAGTTTCTCAATCTCGTAGAACTCATCGACATCCTGCTCGGTCACGAACGTGATGGCCCAGCCCAGCTCGCCGGCACGCCCCGTACGGCCAATACGGTGGATGTAGTCGGTCGGCTCGGCCGGCACGTCAAAGTTCACGACGTAGCGCACGTCGCTGATGTCGATGCCGCGGGCAAGCACGTCGGTTGCCACCAGCACGTCGACGGTGCCGTCGCGGAAGGCCGAAAGGGCACGCTCGCGCTGGGCCTGGCTGCGGTTGCCGTGAATCGCGGCGGCCTTGATGCCCTTACGCTCCAGACGACGGCAGCAGCTGTCGGCGCGGTGCTTGGTGCGCATAAAGACGATGGTGCGCTCCGGGCCCTCCTTCTTGAGGAACTCGGGCAGCAAGTTGTTCTTAGCCTCGATGGACACCGGGAACACAAACTGGTCGACGGTGTCGGCGGTCGACGTGGCAGGCGCGATCTCCACGCGGGCCGGATCGCTCACCAGGTCGGTGATCTCGCCCACGGCCTCCTCGTCGAGGGTCGCCGAGAACAGCAGCGTCTGGCGCTCGGCCGGCGTCTCGCGCACAATGCGGCGGACGGCGGGCAAAAAGCCCATGTCGAGCATGCGATCGGCCTCGTCCAGCACCAGCACCTTGACCTCGTCCAGGTGGCAGGCGCCCTGCTCGATCAGGTCGACCAGACGGCCCGGCGTGGCGACCAGAATGTCACAGCCATACTTGAGCGCCGCGGTCTGCGGCTTGTAGCTCACGCCGCCCACGACGGTCACGGCGACATGGCCGGTGACGTCGGCGATCTTGCTGGCAACCTCGTCGATCTGCTGAGCGAGCTCACGCGTGGGGGTGATGACGAGCATCACGGGACCGCGGCCGTTGCCCTCGGGCTTCTTGGCGCCGCGACGACGGTTGCGGCCGCCGCGCTCGCGTACGGGTTTGGGAGGAGCGATGTGCTCCAGGTTGTTCATGGTCGGCAGCAAAAAGGCGGCCGTCTTGCCGGTGCCGGTCTGAGCGGCAGCAAGCAGGTCGCGGCCTTCGAGCACCACGGGGATCGAGCCGGCCTGCACGGGCGTCGGCGCCGTGTAGCCCAGGTTCTCGATAGCACGAAGTATCTCGTCCGAAAGTCCCAGCTCGTCAAAGGCGGGCAGGTTCTCGGTAGCGGACTCGACGGCCTGGGCAGCATTGGCCTCATCGGCGGCATCGAAGGCAGCCTGGGTCATGGCCTCGCGGGTCTCGTCCAGGATCTCGGCGTCGGTGACGTCGGATACAGAATTACGCATATGTTGTTGTTCCTTATCTGCACGCGCAATGGGCACGGCATGCGGCCGCGCGGGCGTGCTTGGTAGTGCGCTAATACATACAAAAACGGGTGCGCACAGAGAGGACGTTGCTCAGCACGCTGGCGATCGCTTTGGCAGCCCTATCACGCGCCGTCCAGACGCAGCAGCTCTAAGCGATGGAGCAGATTCGCCGCTGGTTAGTATACCCGTGCATCGCATGCCCCCACGTAAACCACAGATGACGAGGCGGACGGGGCGGGCCCGAGGTGGGCCCGGCTGATTGTCTCAATCTGTAACAATTACGGAGCAAAACCGGGCCCAAATGTTACAGAACAAGACAGAGGGGGATTACCGTCCAGTCCAAACCAAATCTCTCGCTCTTCCTGCAATTTCGAACATGTGGCCTATAATGTTGCTTTGGTTACGCTATATATTGCGCAGCCATTTAATACGTCGCCCACCGGGGGCCATTAATTCCTATCGCCATATTGGCTAGGAAGCAATCAAAGGAGGTATTCGTGGCAGCAGAGACGCCTTGCTCGGTCCTCTATAACGATATTCGCTCGTTCGGCGGTCTTAAACATCTCGAGATCGCCCGAATGCTCATCAATGGAAACTCTTATCTCGGCAGTACCCTGCTCGAGAAATGCTCTTCCAACCGCTCGTATCTCACCCGTTACATCGTCCATCGCAAGCCTGACCAGTGCGCGCCCGCCATCTACAGCGACTTTACCGTCACCACGCTCAACCTTTCCGCGGCAATCTGCAGCAAGCTCGGCGGCGGCGAGTCCGCCTATCAGGCAATCGCCGAGCACTATCGCGGTCCGGCCGCCAACGAGATGATGTCGGCTCTCGCCAGCTACAAGCTGGACAGCCGCCTATATGCAAATGCCCTCAATCGCATCGACAACTTTGACGGCAATGCCGTGCGCGAAAAGAGCACGCTCTTCCTGATGCTCTTTGTGGCGACGGGGGCGCTCGCCGATCCCGCCCAGGGCGTGGCGACCGTTGAGCGCTTTTGCGATAGCAAAACTGGCGGGCATTTTGGCACCACCGAGACCACCGTCGGCCGTAGTTTTTTGAGCAGCTTGGATCAGCCGCGCGCCGTCGCCCCCAACCTCGGTCTGCTCAGGACACATGCCGACAACTGCGTCGACATGCAAATCCATCCCCTCACACGCGATCCGCGCGGCACCGTGATTGGTTCTTTGCCCAAAACCTCGCCCAGCATCACCGATGTAGGCGCCGACGCATCGCGCGAGCATCTTCGCATTTGGCTTGAGGGTGAGCACTGGTACGCCCAGGGCCTTGGATCGACCAACGGCACGGTACTCGAATCGGGTGCAGGCGACGGCGATATTGTGATTGAGCCGCCGCGCGACCAACGCGAGCCCGGCAAAGTCTATCCCCCCGTGGAAATCGCCAACAGCGACAGACTTCATTTGGGTCTCTATACAACGTTTCTCGTTATTGTGGACTAGCGCGTAGAGACGCGGGGAACAGGTGCCACTCGTCTTATATCATTTACGTTGCACGCTGCACTATAAATAGCAATACGAGTCAGCATATCGGCAAACACGTCTATCATGGGCTTTAATCGATAATCGCGTTCTCGGTGTGAGCACGCGGCCCCACCAAACGAAGGAACGCCTTGGATACCACCAACACCGCCTCTGACGACAAACTCATCCGTCTCGATACGTTCGATACCGCCGTGGCGGTCGACCCCAGCGCCGAGGACGACGCCAAGCGTCGGTTTATGACGCTTATTCTCCAAACGGCCCACCGCAACAACGGCAACATCGGGCACGTGCTGCGCGCGACCAACACGAGCGGCGAGGTCTTTGCCGTCAAGCTACTCAAGGACAACGCCGTCCTTTCCGGCCAAGCCCCCGACCGCTCCGCCGAGCAATCGGCCGCTCACCTGGCCAACACCGCCGCGCTGTTCGAGGAGTACCGTCATCTGTGTACCGTCTCGCACCTGCGCGGATTTCCGCGTGTCTATGGCTACGGTTCATGCGAGGACGACCCGCTCATCCTCATGGAGTGGGTCGAGGGCACCTCGCTCAAGCAGGCGCTGCCCTTGCTTCCGCACCATGTCTCGGGCGGGCTAACCACCCAGATGGTCGCCGCCGTCGGAAACGCCGTGCTTCGTGCGCTCTTGATGACCCAAGGCCTCGTGAATCCGGTCGTCCATCGCGACCTGTCGCCTGCCAATATCATGTTCCGCACCACCAGCCGAACGCTCGAGCAGCAGATTGCCGATTGCTCCTTTGACCCCTGTCTCATCGACATGGGCTCCGCGACCATGGCCCTCGGCGACGACACGATCACCCGGCGCGCCGACATCTGGCGCTTTGCCACGCCCGCATACGCCGCGCCCGAAATGCTCACGCAGGATATCGAAGGCATCGCGGCCCTTCGCCGCTCGCCCGCGATCGACGTCTATGCGCTTTCGAGCATTCTGTACCAGCTCTACAGCGGCCGCAAACCGTTCGATGTCGAGTCGACGGGTGCCGCGGCGACCGGCTCGTTCTACCTCATAAAGACCAAGACCAAACCGGCGCCGCTCGAGCCGCGCTGCGAGGGCGACAAAGCGCTTGTCCAGATCATCATGAAAGGCATCTCGGTCGAACAGGGCGATCGCCCTACCGAGCAGCAGATGCTCGAGGTGCTCTCGACATACCTCCCCGCTGCAGAATCTGAGGACCGCGAGGGTGCAGGAGACGAGGCCGCAATTGATATCGATTCTGGCACGCACCTTAAGGTCGACGTCGCCGGCGAGCGAGCGCGAGAGATTCTGGAGCAGGTCCGGCACGATGCCATGACCCGCCGCCGCTTTATTATCGGTGGCGTTGTCGCAGCCGTTGCGGGGCTCGGCGTTATCGGAGCCGCAACCCATGGCTTCGGCATCCCCGACTACCTGGACGGCATCCGCGGTACGCTTGACGACTACACCTGGGATCAGCTGCAGGAGATTTCGCTCAAGATTAAGGCGGCGAAGAGCAACGCCGAAGCTCGCAAGATCGCCAAGCGTTATCATCTGCTCGACGACGACGGCCGTATTCCCTACCCGAGCACCAAGCGCGTTACGCTCACCAACGGGCTGGAGGTCGGGGCGCAACTCGTGGGCATTCTTCACGACGACCTGGCGGATACCAACGGCAAGGCCGGTCTGTCATTTATCTTTGACGCAGGTATTGCCGAGCGCGATGCCTCAGAGCACCCGCTCAACGGTGGCTGGGAAGACTGCGAGCTGCGCACATGGCTCGATGAGGACGGCATTAAGCTGCTTCCCAAGGAACTGCAATCGATTATCAGTCCGGTCAAGAAGATCTCGAACAACGTCGGCGCCACCAAAAGCACTTCGTGCCTGAGCGAGCTGCCCGCGACCCTTTGGCTGCCCGCCATGGTCGAGCTCTGCGGCGGACAGGCGCCCAAGGACTTTAGCGAGGACTGCCATTACCTATCCGGCATCTACAACGGCGAGGGCAAGGAATACCAGCTGTTCCGCGAGCTTAAGGTGAGCCCCTTTACCACGAACAGCATGATGGTTCGCCAGTGGAAGGGCAAGGATGTCTGTTGGTGGGAGCGTACGGCGAGCCCCGACACGTCGGAGAACGAGGGCACGCTCTATATGAACCGCGTGGGCGACGACGGCGATGTCTTTAATTACGCCACGTCTGCAAGCAAGCCCGATAAACGGACCTGCGTGATTCCCGGATTCTGCATCTAGGGGGCGGGCGTCTTGCCGTGACGGGACCCCTCCCCGGCAATTGTCTCGATCTGTAACACCAGCTCGGCAGATACAGGTCTAGATGTTACGGAACGAGACAAAACCCCAACCCCGCGAGACAACATCTCAATCTGTAACAGTAAGGGGTTAAAACTTCTCTAGATGTTACAGATTGAGATGATTGGTTGGGACGGACACCGATTGAGCAGCCACCCTCATCTGTAATGAAAAGTCATACATTCCAACCATTACTGGACACCCCCAGGGGGTATGGGTGTATAGTATCAGCAGGTTAACAATTCCAACAGCGAACCACAGAAAGGAGAAGCCATGGCTCAAGATAAGTTCGACGTGGGCGGCATGACATGCGCCGCCTGCCAGGCGCACGTGGATCGTGCCGTGAGCAAGCTCGACGGCGTCGAGAGCGTCGCGGTCAATCTGCTCGCCGGCTCTATGCTGGTGGACTACGACCCCGCGCAGGTCACCCCCGACGACATCTGCACCGCCGTCGATCGCGCTGGCTACTCGGCCTCACCCGTCAGCACGGGCACCGACGCCGCCCAAAGCGGCAGTACGCAAGCCAGGTCCGGCGCCGCCCATATGGAGTCGCCGACCAAAAAGCTGGAGGCCGCCGCCTCCGCCATGCGCACTCGTCTCATCGTCTCGATCGTATTCCTCATCCCACTGTTCTACATAGGCATGGGGCACATGCTTGGCTGGCCGCTGCCCGGCATTTTCACCGACCATACCCACAGCATGACGCTCGCCCTCACCGAGCTCGTCCTGCTTATCCCCATCGTCTATGTCAACGACGCGTACTTTATCAACGGGTTTAAATCGCTCGCGCACGGCGCGCCCACCATGGACGCCCTTATTGCCGTGGGCGCCACCGCTTCCGTCGCCTGGTCGTTCTATGCCATGTTTATCATGGCCGACCAGCTGGCCGCCGGGCAAATCCACGAGGCCATGATGACGAGCATGGGCAACCTGTATTTTGAGAGTGCGGGCACGATCCTGTCGCTCGTCACCGTGGGCAAATACCTCGAGACACGCAGCAAATCCAAGACCGGCGGCGCCATCGAGGCGCTCATCGACCTGGCGCCCAAGAGCGCGACCGTCGTGGCAGAGGATGGCGCCGAGACCACCGTCGACGTCGACAGCATCCTTCCCGGCCAGGTCCTGCGCGTACGCCCCGGAGAGTCCATCCCCGTCGATGGCGTGGTGCTCGAGGGCAGCTCGGCCGTGGACGAGAGCGCGCTCACCGGCGAGTCCATCCCCGTGGAAAAGACCGCCGGCGACACTGTCAACGCGGCCACGGTCAACCGCACGGGCTCGTTTACCTTCCGCGCCACGCGTGTGGGCGCCGACACGTCGCTCGCCAAGATTATCCAGCTCGTCGAGGACGCCAACGCCACCAAGGCGCCCATCGCCCGCATGGCCGACAAGGTCGCCGGCGTGTTCGTGCCCGTGGTGTTTGTAATCTCGGTCGTGACCTTTGTAGTGTGGATGGCACTGACCGGCAGCATGAACGAGGCGCTCACCTCCGCCGTGGCCGTGCTGGTGATCAGCTGCCCGTGCGCACTGGGTCTGGCCACGCCCGTCGCCATTATGGTGGGTACCGGCAAGGGCGCCGAGATGGGCATTCTGTTCAAGAGTGCCGAGGCGCTGGAGAATCTGCGCAGTGTGGGCACCGTGGTGCTCGACAAGACGGGCACGGTCACCCGCGGCAAGCCTGCCGTGACCGATATCGTAGTAGCCACGCGTGCTGACGGCTCGCCCGCCATGAGCGAAAAGTCGCTGCTCAAGCTGGCCGCCGCGTTGGAGCGCTCGAGCGAGCACCCGCTGGCCGAGGCGATTATGGCCGAGTGCGAGGCACGCGGAATTGTCGCGCGCATGGTCGAGGACTTTGCCGCCGCGCCCGGTCGTGGCGTAACGGCGCGCGAGGGGCAGAATGTCATCGCCGCCGGCAACGTACGCCTGATGAACGAGTTGGGCGTTACCGTGCCCGCGGGTCTTACCGAGCAATTTGCCGCCGAGGGCAAAACACCGCTGTTCTTTGCCAAGAACGGCGAGCTTGTCGGCACCATCGCCGTGGCTGACGAGGTCAAAGAGACGAGCGCCGGGGCCATCGCCGCGCTCCGCAAGCTCGGCGTCGACGTGCGCATGCTCACCGGCGACAACCGCGTGACGGCCGAGGCTATCGCCCGCCGCGTGGGACTCACCAGCGAACAGGTCATCGCCGACGTCCTCCCCGCCGACAAGGAACGCCACGTGCGCGAACTGCAGGATGCGGGCGGCAAGGTCGCCATGGTGGGCGACGGCATCAACGACTCCCCCGCCCTGGCGCGCGCCGACGTGGGCCTTGCGATCGGCACCGGCGCCGACATCACCAAAGAAGGGGCAGATGTGGTGCTCATGCGCAGCGACCTCATGGATGTTGCGCGCGCCATCGAGCTTTCGCGCGCCACGATCCGCAACATCAAGCAGGACCTGTTCTGGGCGCTGTTCTACAACGGCATCGGCATTCCGCTGGCGGCAGGCGTGTTCTTCCCCCTCACCGGTTGGCAGCTCTCGCCGATGTTCGGCGCCGCGGCCATGAGCCTGTCGAGCGTGTGCGTCGTAAGCAATGCGCTGCGCCTACGAACCTTTAAGCCTAAAGTGGCAAAATAGGTTCACCCTTAAGTCCATTTAGAACGGGTTTTCCAGGTGCCCGAGATTGACCTGAAAGAGGAGCGACGCGTACTTTGGTACGCGAGCGACGGCTTGAAGGTCAAGGTCGGGTGCCTGGGAAAGCCGACACAACAGAGAGGAATACCCATGCGTTACACAATCAAGACTTCCGGCCTCATGTGCGGCCACTGCGACGCTACTGTCGAGACGGCACTGCTCAACGTGGCCGGCGTGACCGACGCCGACGCCGATCACGAGACCCAGACCGTCCAGGTGGAGTGCGCCGACACCGTGACCGCCGAGCAGCTCGCCGCCGCCGTCGAGGGCGCCGGCGAGAAGTTCCACGCCCTGTCCGTAACCGCCGCGTAACGACCCACGCGCACCCCGACCAGAAACGAGGACCCGCCATGATGGCAGACCATAAATCGGTGACCCGCATGCTCAAGACGGCACGCGGTCAGATCGACGGCATCCTGCGGATGGTCGAGGAGGACCGCTACTGCGTCGATATTTCCACGCAGCTTATGGCAACGCAGGCGCTCATTGCGCGCATCAACGCCGACGTGCTCAAGGCGCATATCGAGGGCTGCGTGACTTCGGCAATCGAATCGGGCGACGAAGACCTCAAGGCCGCCAAGCTCGCCGAGATCGAACGCGTCGTCGACAAGCTCTCCAAGTAATTGGGGCATTGGGGACGGACTGCTTTGCACCTTCTTGGTGCATCGGGGACGGGTATGTTTGCACCACCTTGGTGCAGATTGACCTGTCCCCCTTGCTCTAAATCGGGTATAAAGGCGTGCAGCATATCGAACGAAAGGCAATTTGCATGAATGACTTTATGAAGGGCCGCAATGGCGCCGATGAGCTCACCATCGTTATGGGCTTTGTCGGCATCGTCATCGCGATGATCGGATCGATAGCCCATATCCAGTGGCTCAGCTGGATTGCCATCGCCGTAATCGTGATTGGCGTGCTGCGCGGCCTGTCCAAAAACATCGACGCACGTCGCAAGGAAAACGCGGCCTTTGTCGCCGCGACCGCTAACGTCCCCGGCCTGGGCAAGTTCGTAGCGAGCTTGGGTAGCGGCGCCGCGGCTGCCAACGCCTCGCGCACGGCCGGTACCAGCAAGGAAGACTTTGAGCGTGCCAAGCGCACGGCCAAGAAGATGTGGAAGGGTCGCAAGACCACGGCATACCTCAAGTGTCCCAACTGCGGCCAGATGCTCTCCGTCCCCAAGGGCAAAGGCAAGATCCGCGTCACCTGCCCCAAGTGCCACGCCAAGATGGAAACCCGCTCCTAGCGCCCGCACGCGGGACAAATTAATCAGGTTTGTTTGTCCCAAATCTTAAGTATTTGTTCGATAAAAAAGCCGAGGCCTCGTGTTGAGACCTCGGCTTTTTGTATGCGGCAACGGAGCTGCACCTTTGTCACATCTACGCCAAACCGTCGCGGGCCAGCTCCTCGGCCAGCGCTTCGGCAGGCATGGCCATAATCGCGTCGAGCTCGGCGTCCACCTCGGGAATACGCTTCACCTTGAGCTTGCGTACCAGATCACCGCGACACATCACATGCGTCGGCTCACGCAGAGCGCACAGGTCATCGAGCGGATTCTTGCGCGTCACCAGGATATCGGCGGCCTTGCCGCACTCGATCGTACCGGTCTCGCCGCCCAGCCCCAGGAGCTCGGCATTGGCCTGCGTAGCCGTATGCAGCGCGAAGGCGTTGCTCACGCCCACGTACTTGGCAAAATAGGCCACCTCACGCCACATGTCGTACTGCGTCACGAACGGGCAGCTCGAATCTGTGCCAAGGCCCACCTTAACGCCAGCTTCCAGCGCCGCACGAGCACTCTCGATAATGCCCGAGCACACGATGTCGCCGTTCTTCTTTTGCGTGTCAGTCGAATGGGTCTTCTCCGGATCGAGCAACACAAACGGCAGCGCCGGGCTGATAGTGCAGGTAACGCTGGGCGCACGATCCTCAAGCTGCGTGCCCGCGGCGCCACGGTACAGCTCCAGGATCTCGGGCGTCATCGGGGCACCGTGCTCGATCGTGTCGACCCCGGCCTCAAGCGCGGCCTTCACGCCCTCGGTGCTCTCGACATGAGCCATAGCCGGCAGGCCCACCTCGTGCGCCGCCTTGCACGCCGCCGCGGCAACCTCCACCGGCATACGCAGCACGCCCGGCTCGCCCACCTCGGTCGCATCGAACACACCGCCCGTTACGAACAGCTTAATGACGTCGGCGCCGCGCGCATACAGGTCTCGCACCTGCTCGGCTGCCTCGACGGAGCTGTTGGCCACCTGGGCGAACAAGCCCGCGCCATGGCCGCCCGGCACCGTGACGCCCGTTCCCGGCGCTACCAGGCGCGGACCCTGATACTTGCCAGCGTCGATAGCGTCGCGCACGGCAATGTCGGCAAACAACGGGTCGCCCGCGCCGCGCACCGTGGTCACGCCGCTTGCCAGCTGCTGCTGGGCACTGCCCTTGAGGATGCGGCGGACGATGGCACGGCCCACGGGATTATCGAGTTTCTTCATCAGCGCTCCCGCATCGCCGGCCGAGACAGGCTTGCCCGAGCCGCACAGGTGCACGTGCATATTGATGAGACCGGGCATAAGATACGCACCACCCAGGTCGATAACCTCGGCACCTGCAGGCGCCTGCGCCACAGCACTCGGCCCCATCCAGGTGATGGCGCCGCGCTC
>CAUGKA010000032.1 GCA_959599615.1 uncultured Collinsella sp.
TAATTGAGGACGGTCAGTGGCGCAGCGACACTCCGTACGCCGTGCTGCACCGTGTGGCATCCGACGGCACCGTGCACGGTATCGCGGCTGCGATGTTTGCCTTTGCCAAAGAGCGTGCCGATCACCTGCGCATCGACACGCATCAGGACAATCTGTCCATGCAGGGTGCGAGCATCAAGGCGGGATTCGAGCGTGTCGGCGTCGTCTATGTGTCCGACGGCACGGCGCGTGTTGCGTTCGATTGGCTGCGCGAGGCGTAAGAGCGGGGGCGCGTACCAGTCCTTAATTCGAATGAAAAATGGCCCCGGGTGGGGCCATTTTTGGCAAAACGCGTTGTTGTGGGGCTCGCGTCGCTGCCGTTCCAGATGAGCCCGGCAGACAAAAAGGGGAGGTGCCGGCTTTCGCAAGGCGCGAACCTACGAAAATCGCCGCGCGGCAACGCAGGGCGATGAGCTCGGTCGGGGGATAGGGCCCGCTTCGCCCACCGGCCCGTAAATTGTATCATCCAGTGTGGAACGAGAATGCCCATTGCCGTGTGCGATGGGCTTGCAATAAGAGGAGAGCCATGTCGAAGCAAGTGGTCGTTGGAATCTTGGCGCATGTCGATGCCGGCAAGACCACGTTGGCCGAGGCCATGCTGTTCAACGCGGGTCGCATTCGCAAGCGCGGCCGCGTGGACGATGGCGATTCGCATCTGGACACTGACGCGATCGAGCGTGAGCGCGGTATCACGATCTTCTCGTCGCAGGCTGTGCTCGACCACGGCGAAACCCACGTTATGCTCGTGGACGCTCCCGGCCATGTCGATTTTTCTGCCGAGGCGGAGCGCACGCTGCGTGCCCTGGACTACGCGATTCTGGTGGTGGGCGCCAACGATGGCGTGCAGGGACACACCGAAACCCTGTGGCGCCTGCTTGCACGTTATGACATCCCGACGTTCATCTTCATCAACAAGATCGATTTGGAGAATCCTGGCCGCGATGTTTTGCTGGCGCAGCTTGGGCAGCGTCTTTCCGAGGGCTGCCTGGATGCCGGCGAACTGCTGGCGGGCGGCGCCAATCAGGAGGACGCTGCCGCGCTGGACGAGGCGGCGCTCGAGGAGTTTCTTGAGGCGGGCGAGCTTTCTGTCGCAACGCTGTCGCGCATGGTTGCCGAGCGCAAGCTCTTTCCCTGCTTTGCCGGCTCGGCGCTCAAGGACCAAGGCGTGGACGAGCTGTTGGATGGCATATGCGCGCTGATGCGTGAACAGGCGTGGCCCCCGGAGTTTGCCGCGCGCGTCTATCGTGTCAGCCGCGGAGATCGCGGCGAGCGTTTGGCTTGGGTTAAAGTGACCGGCGGCACGCTGCACGCCAAGCAGATGATTGACGGACGTTCCGGTGCCGAGGCATGGGAGCAGAAGGTCGATCAGTTGCGCATCTATAACGGCGAGAAGTATGAGCTTGCGCAAGAAGTTGCTGCTGGCGGTATCTGTGCCGTGACGGGTCTTACGCACGTTCGCCCAGGGGACGCCCTGGGCGCGGAGCCCGCGGGCGATGCGCCCGTCATTGCGCCAGTCCTCACCTATACGGTGCTGCCGGGCGAACATGACGTCCATACGGTGTTCAAAGCATTGACTGAGTTGGCGGACGAAGATCCCATGCTCGGCGTAAGCTGGAATACGCATCTTGAGCAGATTCACCTGCAGTTGATGGGCGCCGTGCAGCTCGAGGTCGTGCAGCGCGTGCTGGCCGATCGTTTTGGCCTTGCGGTCGAGTTTGAGCCCGGCGGCATTCTCTATAAGGAGACTATTTCGCAGCCGGTCGAGGGTGTGGGCCATTTTGAGCCGCTGCGCCACTATGCCGAGGTGCATTTGCGCTTGGAGCCGTTGTCGGCGGGCTCGGGCGTGCAGTTTGGCACCGTGACCTCGACCGATGAGCTCGATCTTAACTGGCAGCGTTTGGCGCTCACCAACGCTATGGAGCGCGACCACCTGGGCGTGTTGACGGGCTCGCCCATCACCGATGTGCGCATTACGCTCACGGGCGGCTGCGCGCATGCCAAACACACCGAGGGCGGCGATTTTCGCCAGGCCACGTACCGCGCGATTCGCCAGGGTTTGATGCAAGCGCGCGAGGCCGGCGCGGCGGTGCTGTTGGAGCCGTGGTATCGCTTTGAGCTCGAGGTGCCGGGGGAGTGCGTGGGCCGGGCGCTCTCGGATGCCACGCGCATGAGTGCCGAGTACGAGCCGCCGACGATGGCGGGCGACCGGGCAAAACTCGTGGGTCGCGTACCGGCGTCCGAAGTGCAGGATTATGCACTGGAGGTGGCTGCCTACACGAGCGGTCGCGGACATCTGTACCTGGAGTTCGCCGGTTATGCGGCTTGCCATGATGCCGAGTGCGTAATCGAGGCGGCCGCCTATGAGCCCGAGGCCGATCTGCCCAACACACCCGACTCGGTCTTTTGCGCCCACGGCGCCGGCTACACGGTCAAATGGTACGACGTGCCCGCCGCGGCGCACGTAAAGGTCGATCCCGCCACCTTCCGTCCCTGGCGAGCGGCAGACGCCGAGTTTTTCGGCCGCATGTGACAAAGTGGCAGTCCCTTTGTCACATGCTATTGGTATAACTTGGTACAAGTTGGTATAACTATTACCAGCGTTTGCCAATCCGAGGAGGCCGGCATGAATCCAAATCCCTTTAAGCCAACGGCTGGCAAGCGCCCTCCGATACTCATCGGTCGCGAGTCGGTCATCGAAGATTTTGAGGAAGGGCTCGATAACGGCGCCGGAGCGCCGGGCAGGCTCATGCTCATTACGGGAAACCGCGGCTGCGGCAGGACGGTTCTCCTGCGGGAACTGCAACGTCTAGCCAATGAGCGCGGATGGGCGGTTGTCTCCGATTCCGCCTCGCTTGGCTTATGCGACCGCTTGGCCGACGCGCTTCGCTCGAATAAGCCCGTTGTGACGTCAATGGAATTCGGTCCGTCGTTTGGCCGGATGTCGGTCGAGTCGGCGCGAGCAAAGGGCGAGACGTTGCGAGGGCTGGTCGACGAGCGCCTCAAGAAGCTCGGTCCAGGCAAGGGCATACTGTTTGCGATTGACGAGGCACAATCTGCGTCAATCGAGGAACTGGCGGCTCTTGCCGTTCTCTATCAGCAGGTGCTCGGAGACCAGGATGCCACGGGCTTGCCCGATAGCGACCAGCGCGGTCTTGCGCTGGTGTTCGCCGGCTTACCCAGTATGGTTGACGACCTGCTCGAAGAGCCGAGCGTGACGTTTTTGCGGCGTGCCCAGCAGCGTGCGCTGGGGGCGATTTCTTTGCCCAAGGTGCGCGATTCATATGTCCAGACGGTCAAGGACGCCGGTCTTTACGTTGATGCGGAGACGGCGGACCTTGCGGCGCGCAAGAGTATGGGGCATCCCTACATGGTCCAGCTGGTGGGATATTACATGTGGCGCTCTGCTGTCCGGCGTGGCTCGCAGATCATCGAAAGCTGTGATGTCGAGGATGGCCATGCGGATGCCGTCTCCGAGTTCTACGAAGCGGTCGACGCGCCCCTGTATTATGGATTGCGCAGTCCGCAACGCCTCTTTATCGAGGCCATGGCTGCTGACGAGGGTGAGCAGACGCGCATGGCGGATATCATTGAGCGCTGCGACCGCACCCAGAGCTGGGCGAGTAAATATCGCGCAAGCCTAATTCGCGAGCGCGTCATCGAGGCTGCCGGATACGGCCTCGTCCGGTTTACCGTGCCCATGCTGGGCGAGTACATCCGCGAACGCATTTTATGGCATGAGTAGGGTGATAAAAGTGACGGAACAGAAGATGAGCCCGCAGGCTATCGAGGTGCGTGGCGCGCGCGTGCACAACCTCAAGAACATCGATATCGATATTCCGCTGGGAAGGCTCGTGGGCATTGCCGGCGTGTCGGGGTCGGGCAAGAGCTCGCTGGCACTGGGCGTTCTTTACGCCGAGGGCTCGCGTCGCTACTTGGAGGCGCTCAGCACCTATACCCGCCGCCGTCTGACGCAGGCCGAGCACGCCCAGGTGGACGAGGTGCTGCACGTGCCGGCGGCGCTCGCGCTGCACCAGCGCCCCAGTGTGCCAGGCGTGCGCTCGACCTTTGGCACCATGACCGAGCTCAACAACAGCCTGCGTCTGCTCTTTAGCCGCTGCGCGCATCACGTATGCCCGCATTGTGGGGCGCGTGTGGAGCCGAGCCTTAACGTGGCTGCGGGCCTGTCGCTCACGTGTCCGACATGCGGCCGCGAGTTCTACGCGCCGAGTGCCGAGGACCTTGCCTTTAACAGTGGCGGCGCGTGTCACACCTGTGGCGGCACCGGTGTCATGCGCGAGGTGGACGAGGCGAGCCTGGTGCCCGACGAGTCAAAGACCATCAACGAGGGCGCAGTGCTTCCCTGGGGCACGCTCATGTGGGACCTGATGAAGCAGGTGGCCGGCGAGATGGGCGTGCGTACCGATGTGCCGTTTAACCAGCTCACACCTCAAGAGCGCGATATTGTGTTTCACGGCCCGGCGGTTAAGAAGCATATTCTCTACGTTCCCAAAAACGGCGAGGGTGCCACGCCGCTCGATTTTACCTATTACAACGCCGTCTATACGGTCGAGAATGCGCTCGCCAAGGTTAAGGACGATAAGGGACTTAAACGCGTCGCACGCTTTTTGCGCGAGGGACCGTGCCGCGATTGCGGCGGCACGCGTCTTTCCGAGGCTGCGCGCCAGCCCCAGGTGCGCGGTATCAATCTGGCGCAGGCAGCTGCCATGACGCTGGGCGAGGTGATTGAGTGGGTGCGCGGGGTGCCCGTATCCTTGCCGCCCGAGATGCGGCCCATGGCGACGGATATCTGCGATTCGTTTTTGAGCACGGCTCGTCGCCTGGTCGACCTGGGGCTCGATTACCTCTCGCTCGACCGCGCCGGTGCTACGCTCTCCACGGGTGAGCGCCAGCGTGTGCAGCTCGCCCGCGTGGTGCGCAACCGGTCGACGGGCGTGCTGTATGTGCTGGACGAGCCTTCGATCGGCCTGCATCCTGCCAATGTCGACGGCCTGGTAGGCGTGATGCGCGATCTGGTGGAAGACGGCAACACCGTGGTTGTCGTCGATCACGACACGCGCGTGCTGGCGGAAGCAGACTATCTGGTCGAGATGGGCCCTGTTGCCGGGGCAGGCGGTGGTCATGTGATCGCCGCTGGCACGGTAGACGAGGTCGAGCAATCGCAGGGCAGCCGCATCGCGCCGTTTTTGCGCTCGGACCCCAAGCGCGTGCGCCCGCAGGCGGCCGACGACGAAATGTTCGATCAGGGCCATATCCGCATGGCGACCGGTGCCATCCATACCGTCAAACCGCTCGAAGTGGATATCCCGCGCGGCCGCCTTGTCGCGGTGACGGGCGTTTCGGGCTCGGGCAAGACGACGTTGGTGCTCGAGACGCTCATTCCGGCACTCAAGGCGCAGGCGGCCGGCGAGCGCCTGCCTGCCCACGTGCGCTGGGTCGATGCCGAGGGCATTGCGCGCGCCAACCTGATTGATGCCACGCCCATCGGCGCCAACGTGCGCTCGACGGTGGCGACCTATGCCGATATTCATGATGAGCTGCGCCGCGCCTTCGCCCGTACGCCCGAGGCCAAGGCAGCCGGCTACAAGGCGGGCGCATTTAGCTACAACACCGGCGCCCTGCGCTGCCCTACGTGCGATGGCACGGGCTCGATATCGCTCGACGTGCAGTTTTTGCCCGATGTCGAGATCGTCTGCCCGTCATGTCGCGGCTCTCGCTATGCAGACGCGGCTTCGCATATCCATCGCGAGGGCAAGGACGGCAGCCTGCTTACGTTGCCGCAGCTCATGGACATGAGCGTGGACGAGGCCCTCGATGCCACACTGGGACTCAAGAAAGTTCAGACGCGTCTGCAGACCCTGCACGACCTGGGGCTGGGCTATCTCACGCTCGGCGAGCCCACGCCGGCGCTTTCGGGCGGCGAGGCTCAGCGGCTCAAGCTTGCGAGCGAGATGGGCCGCGTACAGGACGATGCCGTGTTCGTGTTCGACGAGCCCACGATCGGCCTGCATCCGCTCGATGTTCAGGTGCTGCTGAGCGTGTTTGACGGCCTCGTCGCCAAGGGCGCCACAGTTGTCGTGATCGAACACGACCTCGACCTTATCTGCAACGCCGACTATGTGATCGACATGGGCCCGGGCGGCGGTGACGCGGGCGGGCAAATCGTCTGCGCCGGCACGCCGGGCGACATCGTGGCCTGCCCCGCAAGCATCACCGGCCGCTACCTATAACCGAACGTGACAAAGGGACAGTTCCTTTGTCACATTCCCGAAAAGCCTGTTTGGCGCAGGGCCTCGTAGAGGACGATGGCGGCGCTGTTGGAGAGATTGAGTGCGCTGATGCGGTAGTCGTCCGGATTGACGAAGTTGCCGCAGATATCCTGCTTAAGGATGGCCTCATGGCCGTCCTCAGTATGCCCGAGCGATTCCTCGTGGGCTTTCCAGGCCTTGGCGTTGTCAAGCGAATCGCAATCGCGCAGCATCGGGATGCGCTCGCAGCGCGCGGGCGCCGCGGCAAGCAGTGGCTCGGGAATGCCCGAGCTCTCGCTGCCAAAGACCAAATAGTCACCGTCGCGGTAGGTACTTTGCGCATAGGTGCGGCGCGCCTTTTTGGTCAGCAGATGCAGGCGTTCGTCGGCGGGGGAGAGGCCGTTGCGCGCAAGGAAATCCTCCCAGCCGGCATAGGTCGTCACGTCCAAATTTTGCCAGTAGCCCAGGCCGGCGCGACGCACCGTCTTGTCGTCGAGCGAAAACCCCAGCGGCTCCACCAGATGCAGGCGGGTGCCGGTAACCACGCAGGTGCGGCCGATATTGCCCGTATTGGCCGGAATCTCGGGCGCATACAGCACAATGTTGAACATGAATCTCCTTGGCTCAGAACGAAAAACCACCACGAAGGGCACCTTCGTGGTGGTTTGGCGGTTACGTAGGCGGAAAAATGCCCGCTTGGATAAATCTAGGCGCGGTGCCAGTCGGTCAGGCAGGCATCGAGGGAGACGATGAGCGCATCCTTGTCCATGTGACGGCCGATGATGCACAGGCTCGTCATGCGGTCGCCCGTCTCGTCGTCCCAAATCTGCATGATCTCGGGGTTCTCGTCGATGATCTTCTGCTTCTCGCCCTCGGGCGCGGAGTCAACGAACAGGCCGTTCTCCATCAGGCGCATTTGGTGGCCGGCCTGCTCGAACATGTAGCACATGTCCGGATCGCCGGTCTGCCACAGCGGACCCTTGACGCGGATGACCTCGTCGGGCCACTCCTGCTCAACAAAATCGGTGAACTTCTGCAGGTCAAACGGCTTGCGGCGCGAGTACACAAAGGTCTCGATGTCGTACTCGAGCACCTCGGGGTCGTCGTGCTCCTCGGGATGCTCCATGGCCTCGATCCAGGCGGCGGAGTTGTAGGCGCGCATAAAGTCGAAGCGGTCGGTGTCGAGCAGCTCCTCCATGGGGACCTCGCCGTTTTGGGCCTCGACAATCACGGCGTCCTTCTGCAGGCTGCGCACGATAGCCTTGAGCTCGGCGATCTGCTCAGGGCTCACGGTATCGGTCTTGTTGAGGATCAGCGTGGAGCAAAACTCGATCTGCTGAATGAGCAGGCTCTCGATGTCGTCCTCGTCGATATCCTCGGCCAGCAGGTCGCGGCCGCCGTTGAACTCGTCGTACATGCGGGCGCAGTCGACCACGGCCACGATGTTGTCGAGCGCGAGCTTGGGCTCGCCGCCCACCTTGGCCTCGTCGCAGAAGCTCGAGATGGTGTAGGCGATGGGGATAGGCTCGCAAATACCCGAGGCCTCGATGATGATGTAGTCGAACTTGCCCGAATCGGCGATGCCCTGCAGCTGGTTGGCCAGGTCGTCCGAAAGCGTGCAGCAGATGCAGCCGTTGGTGAGCGGGATGAGGTCGTCGGTCTCGGAAAGGCCGCCGTCGGCGATGAGGCTGGCGTCGACGTTGATCTCGCCGATATCGTTGACGATCACGGCAGCACGGATGCCGCCGTCGTTGGCGAGGATGTGGTTGAGCAGCGTGGTCTTGCCGGCACCGAGGTAGCCGGTAAGCATGATGATCTTCACGGGTTTGTTGGGCATGTGCCCTCCTTTGTTAGACATGGCTTACAGTTGAATCTTATGCCAAACGCCTGCTCTTATACCCACGCGCCGACAAATAACACAGGCTACTCCCAGGCTCCCCACACATCGGGACAGTAGCCGACGGTGGCTTTCTTGCCGTTGCGTACGATGGGCTCGGCCAAAACCTGCTGGTTCTCGAGCAGCTTGTCGAAGCGCTGGCTGGGGGTAAGGTGCTGGATGAGCGCGAGTGTCTCCTCGTCCTTGGCTTTGGGGTTGAGCAGCTTGTCGATGCCGCCGACCGCCTGCATCACGCTCGTGAGCTCGCCCTTGCTCATCTCCTTTTCCTTAAGGTCAATAAACTGCACCTTAATGCGGCGCTCCTTAAAATAGCGCTGGGCCTTCTTGGTGTCGAAGGACTTTTTGGTGCCGAAAATTTGAATATTCATATTTATGTTCCGCCGTTCTATCTGATGAAGTTGGTCCTAGCGCGATCGGCCAGGGGCGCTTCGATGCCGGCGGCCTTTCCCGCCTCGATGCAACGCAGGAGCCAGGCCATGTTTTTGCCGATGTTTCGCATGGTGGCAAGGCCCTCGGCGTCCTGGGCGGCCTCGCCCGGCATGGCGCCAAAGACGTTGTTCCAGTAGGTGGATGCCACCACGGGCATCTGGTTGATGGTGAAGTACTTGTTGAGCACATCGAAGGTGGTCGACGTGCCGCCGCGACGGGCAACGGCGACAGCGGCGCCCGGCTTGTGCGCAAAGGCCTTGCTGCCAGCATAGAATGCACGGTCGAGGGCAGAGAGGATACGTCCGCTGGGGTGCGCGTAGTAGACGGGCGAACCAAAGACAAAGCCGTCTGCCTGCTCGGCGGCGGCAATCAACTCGTTGACCATGTCGTCGTCAAAGGTGCAGCGGCAATCGAGTTTGCCGCACTGGCCGCAACCGATGCAATCGCGAATGGGCTTAGCGCCTAGCTGAAACACCTCGGTATCGATACCCTCGGCGTTGAGCTGCTCGGCGACCTCGGCGAGTGCGCGGGCGGTGTTGCCGTTTGCCTTGGGGCTGCCATTGACCAAAAGAACCTTCATCACTAACTCCCTCTGCTGTCGGTGACTTCTGCGAAGGATTATCGCACGAGAGGGCAGACGGCGTGGGACACGATGCCGGCCCCGAGGGCCCACGGCAGGCACGCTTACCAGGTACGAGCGGGATACGGTCCAGAGGATGTTGGAGTGCGGGGCCTCGTGCGAGTAGATTGTAAGGGGTCTGGGCGGGTCGCCCTCGATGGCGAGCTTTGAGGCCTTGGAAGGCGGGCTGCTGCGGCGGCTATGGTTTATACTAAGGCGGTTGCTATCGAGTAATTCATACTTGGTTTGATTCGATTGTGAATGCGTAACTAGGATGGAAAGCAAAGGAAACTCTATGGAAACAGAGGATGCTGTTTGCTTGATGACTTCGATTGCCTTGATTGTCCTTTCAATCCAATACCGAAGAGGAAGATGGCTCTGCTCAATTGCTGGATATGATGTCACAAAAAGGGAGAGCGAGATTGATATACGCCCTTACGCAAAGCTGATTTCTTCTGTGACGTTATGGATGGGGCTGCTGTTTTTCTTGTGGGCGGTAGAGGGCTGGGTACGCGATTGGAATACCAGCGTTTTTGAAGTTTTGGTTCTACTTCTGTTCAGCTTGGCCTCTTTGTCGTTCGTGCGGCTCGTTAGGTTTGTGTTTATGAGGCGATAGCCAGCGGAAGTGGCTGGACGACAAAATGGACCAATGCAGCCAATTGTCAATAGAATTTGATAGGGTTGGCTTAACAGATTTACTCGAGGGCATATCCGTGGCGGGGGATAGGTTCTATCTTGTTGAGCACTTATTTGCATCAGGCAAAGTAAACCAAGAGTATCGAAACGGTGCCCCCGGGCCCCGGGAGGGACTGCGGGGACGTTCGGCTAACTGCGGGTACGACCTATTTGCCCAATGTGTTCGCCTGAGATCGGAAATTAACCATCATGCGCCCCATAACGCTAGTCCAGCTTGGTGCCCGGTACCTGCGGCGCCTCTTTAATCAGCGCATTAAGTTCGTTCAAAATGGAAACGGGCTGTCGGTCGACGGTGTCCAGATGAAGCGTGGCCACGCGAAGGGGCGGCTGATATTCAAATGAGCCCAAGAGCACGGGCGATCCCAAGAACCGCTCGATTTCGTCTGCGACCGCGTCGGTCTCTTCGGGATCGAGCGCGTCAAAGAGCGCCACGAACATCGGCCCCGTCGAGCGGAACAGGCGACCCTTGCCGCGCGAACAGTCCATGAGGCAGGCGGCACTTTCCGCCAAAACGCGGTCGCCCGCATCAAAGCCAAAGCGGGCATTGACCTTGGCGATGTCGTCGATTTTGATGGCGACCAGGCCTGCCTTACGCGCCACGCGACGCATTTCGCCAATGGCGTTGACCAGGGCGTGGATATCGCCCAAGCCGGTCACGGAATCGGTCGTATCTGCCAAGCTTCGGTTGGTAACAATGCCCACATACATGTTGGGCTCGGTGCCGGTGCTGTCCAGGCGGTAGCCCGTGCAGTCGCATAGCGCGTATTTTCCGGCGGTATTCATGACGCGATACTGCATGTAGTGGAAATGCCACGCGCCTTTTACCACCATATCGAGCTCGCTGCGCACGTTGTCGCGGTCCTCGGGGTGAACGCGGGCAAGCCACATATCGAGCGAGTTAAATGGATGCTGAGAGGGCAGGTCAAAATCGCGCACGGCATTAACCGACCATTGCGATTCGCCAGTGTCGAGGTTAATGATGAACGGATAGCGTGTCTCGGAGCTCATGGAGATCGCTTGGAACACCCGGTCGTTGCAGGGAGGCTGATCGGCGATGAGACGCTGCGGCGCATCGCCTTCTTCCGGTTGTTGCACGCGGTGCATGAGCTTGTAGCGATACATTTTGCGGTCGGCGTCCTTTGTCATCTGGCGACGCGTATCGCCTGCAAACGGGTCGACGCGCGAGCAGCCAAAACTAAAACTGGCGATCATGGGCGCCTTGTCACCTGATGTTGCCTCGATAAGGTCGGCACGCGTCCGCTCCAGGCGCTGCTCGAGCTCGGCTTCGTCTGTCGTGGGGGATACGAGTACAAATTCGTCTCCACCGATGCGGAACAGTAGGTCATCGTGCTCCATAGTTTCGGTGAGCGCACGGCAGATGCTCAGAATGTAGCGATTGCCTTCTGCGTGGCCAAACGTATCGTTGCAGTGCTTGAGGTGGTCGATGTCGATATAGGCGCAGGTGAAGGGAGCACCTTTGCGCCAGAGCTGATCGACATGGCGGTCGAGTCCGCCACGGTTGCCAAGATTGGTGAGCGAGTCGATATAGGCGCCGCGCTCAAGCAGCTCGCGTTCTTGCTGCAGGATGGCAAATGTCTTCTGTAACTGCTCGCCGATGGCGCACAGCTCCGGGGGCAGCACGGTAACATCGAGCTCGGCGGTCGAGGCCCCGCTCGCAAGTCGCTGAAGATAGGCAATGATCGATTGCTCGCCCAGGCGATACGACTCGTTCATGATGGATAACCTCCTTGGGCACAACAGCGGTTTGTATCATATCCCCAATTCGGTTTGGATTGGGGGCATAAGTTAGCCGATGGGGACAAACGCCCCTTCGGCGGTAGTGTTTTGCGCGTAAGCGTATCAGTTGCGGCCGTCGCCATCGAGCAGCGCTTCAAAATCCTCCGCCGGCATGGGGCGGTAGTAGAGAAAGCCCTGGGCGTAGCGGGCGCCCATGTGGCGCAGCATGTTCGCCTGCTCATTGGTCTCGACGCCTTCGATTACAACGGGCAGATGGAGCGATTGTGCCATCTCGAGCATTGATGAAACGATTTGTGCGCTACGGCCTTGATCGCCGTCGGCGAGCACAAACGTGCGATCGAGCTTGATGACGTCGACGTTGACGTTCTTGAGCATCGCGAGCGTGGACTGACCGGTGCCAAAATCGTCCATATAGGTCGAGAAGCCGCGGGTGTGCAGGTCGGCCGTTAGTTTATCCACGGCCTCGGACTCTCCCGTATAAGCTGTCTCGGTGATCTCGATGCGCATGAGCTCGGGCGGCAGGTTGTATTGGGCGGCGAGCGCTCCCATATGCTCGGCAACGTCGCAGGCAAGGATATCCACGCGCGACACATTAAGCGAGATCGGAACCACGCGAAGCCCCCGATTGATGCGCTCGCGCAGCCACAAGGCAACGCCCTGCCAAACGTATTTGTCGAGCGTCACCACAAAACCGCTTTCCTCGAGAGTGGGGATAAAGGTGGCGGGCGAAATGAGGGAGCCATCCTTGTCGATCCAGCGCGTGAGCGCTTCGGCGCCAATGATCTCGCCGGTTTCCATGTCGACCTGGGGCTGCAGGTAGTAGGTAATACGGCCGTTGGAGAGCGCATATTGGAATTCGGTCAGCGTGCGGTGGAACGCGATTTCGCGCTCGTACTCCTCGGGGCGGAAAATGGCAATGCGCTCCTTAAAGTCGTTTTTTGCGCGCCGATTGGTAAACATGGCCTTGGCCTGCGCATCGATGGTGATTTTCTCGTTGGAGTCGATGGGGTAGACGCCCATGGACGGCCAGAAGCCTACGCCGTCATCATACTTGGCCACGGCCTGGCGAACGCGGCTATAGACCTGATGGACGGTGTCGTGTTCAAAGGGGATGAGTATGCAAAAGTCGTCTTGGCCCCAGTACCCTGCGACGCCCATGTCGGCATTCTCGATGTCCTTGAGGACCGTGCCCACATCGGCGAGCATGCGGTCGCCCTCGGCCTGTCCGTGCCATTCGTTGAACAGTCGCATGTGTCCCATATCGACGGTGGCGATACACCAGGCGCCGTTGCGCCTTGTCTCGAGAAATTCGTTGGCGCGGCGCATAAACTCGCTGGGTCGATAGAGACCCGTGAGCGGATCGATGCGTTCGGCGATGGCGCTTTTGCGCTCCACCTCGGGTATGGGGAGGCTGTCGTTGGGAACAAGCCCGCCGGCCGTGCGAATGCGACGGTCGAGTTCGCCTAAAACGGCGGCCGTTTGATTGGTCAGGTGCTCGTAAAAGGCCGGGACGACAAGACAGACGGGGGTAATGGTGTCGTCCGCGATTCGAACGGGGGCGAAAACGGCCTCTTTGAGATGTTGGATCAGTTGCTCGAATGCTTCGTGATCCAAATTGTTGCTAAGCACGACGAACTGGGCGTTGCGTGAGCGGAAGACGCGACTCCTGCCGCGAGTAATCGACAGCATGCGGCCTGCGTATTCGGCGAGCATGTTGTCGACGGCCTCGGCCCCGTAGAGCTCGTTGAGCTTTGCCGTGCCGCGAACGCGCACTGCTATAAGCCCCGTCTCGCAACGGTCGCGACGGCAGGCATCGATAGCGTTGATCAGCGTGCGCTGCGTTCCGAGACCCGTGGCGGCGTCGACGGTCTCGGCAAGCGAGTGGTTGACGAGCTCGCCGACATAGAGCGAGGGGACATTTCCGTCGCCGTCGATACGAAACCCGCGAGCACGGCCGAGGATGTAGTCGCCGGCGGCATTGCGCACGCGGTACTGCATGACGTGGCGATGTTTGGAGCCGTCATAGATTTGGTCGATGTCGTTGGTATAGGCCTCAAGGTCATCGGGATGGACACGCGTTTTCCAGTAATCGTGGCAGTTGTCTATATGCTCCGAAGGAAGACCAAGATCGCGCAAGGCGCCTTGTGACCAAAGGGTTCGATGTTTGTCCAAGTTCTCGATAAAGAAATATCGGCCTTCGTTGAGCATCGAAAGGGCGTCGAAAATGCGATCGCTTATTTCGAAGTCGTCGGTGTGGGCTTGTGCGATATTGCGTCGATCAAGGTGCACGGCATGACGTAGCTTGTAGTCGTACATGCGATGGTCGGCATCGTTCGTCAAGCGATTGGGGGCTTCGCCCAGGGCGGGGTCGGCGTGTGCCACTCCGTAGCTAAACGAGTGAGGCATCTTGGAAGCGTTGTTTTCGAGCAGCACCGTTCGGCAGTGTTCCAGACGTTCGGCAAGGTCGTCCTCGGTCGCAATCGTAGATAGGATGGCGAACTCGTCGCCGCCTATGCGAAATGCCGCCTCGTTCACCTTCATATACAGTTTGAGATAGAGGCTCACCTGCAAGATATAGCGGTTGCCCTCGTCATGTCCAAAGATGTCGTTGCAGTGCTTAAGGTTATCGATGTCGATAAACGCCATGGTCACGGGCAGTTCCTGCTCCCAGAGTTCCTCTAAGGAACGGGTAAAGCCGCCGCGGTTGCCAAGTCCGGTGAGCTCGTCGGTAAAGGCGGTCCTGATCAGATCGTCCTGACGCTCCAGAAGGTCACGGATGGTCTTTTCGAGCGTTTCGGTATTATTGCTGGCGTTATCCATACTGTAAGCGGCTTTCTGAGGTCGGGGCGGATTGCGTCGGGCGAGCTCGTTGTGCACATGCGTTGCTGCTCAACGCCTTGCGTGTTTCCAAGCCCCCGCCTTGCTGCGTCGTTGGGTTTATTTGTCGGTTCGTGCTCTCGGCTGATAACTACTGAGTAGTATAAACAAGTGTATGGAATTATGTAGGGGTGCCCATGTTGCGGGCGGCCATTATTCGCCAAACGGTAACGCGACGATGTTCGATGAAAATGCGACTGAGACGATATTTGTTGATGGGTATACTTGTTCCGTTTTAAAACGCAGGAACGGAGATGGTCGCATGGCACAGCCAGATACGACGCGCACGGTGGGGCTCGCGCTCGAGGGAGGCGGCTACCGCGGTATGTATACGGCGGGCGTGCTCGACGTATGGATGGAGCACGGCTTGACCTGCGACCATATGGTGGGCGTCTCGGCGGGCGCGGCGTTTGGCTACAACTTTAAATCGCGCCAAATCGGCCGTGCCATTCGCTACAACAAGGCCTATTGCGCTGACAAGCGCTATGCGAGCGTGACGAGCTGGCTGCGAACCGGTGACATGTTCAATGCCGAGTTTGCCTATCACGAGGTGCCCATCGAGCGCGATCCCATCGACCTTAAGGCTTATCGTGCCTGCCCCATGCGGTTCACCTGCGTGTGCACCGATATCGAGACGGGGCGGGCCGTCTACCATGACCTGCCTTACGGTGATGAGCACGATATCGAGTGGATCCGGGCGTCATCGGCGATTCCCGTGGCAACGCGTCCTGTCGCCATTGAGGGGCATAAGTATCTGGATGGTGGCGTGGCTGATTCTATTCCCAGTGCATGGCTGTTTGCGCAGGGCTATGACCGCAACGTGGTGGTGCTGACGCAGCCGGCGGGCTTTGTAAAGCAGCCCAACAGCGTGATGCCCATGCTGCGTCGCGTGTATCGTCACTATCCGGCGTTTGTTGCGGCGCTTGAGCATCGGCACGAGGTCTACAATGCTACACTCGATGACCTGGCGCGTCGCGAGGCCGCTGGCGAGATCTTTGTGGTGCGGCCGAGCGAATCGGTGAAAGTGCCGTCGCTGTGCCGCGAGCCAGAGGAACTCGAGCGCATCTACCAGATCGGCCGTCGCGATGCGGAGGCGACGTTGGCCGCGCTGGAAGCGTATCTGGCAGAGTAGGGCAAACTGCCGCGCGCTCAGCGGAAGGCGCATCCCGGAATTTGCGTTCAGAATGGGATGCGGTTTCCCAATGGAGCTGCAAACGGAAAGCGCATCCCGGAATGGACGTCCAAACTGGGATGCGCTTTTTCGCTATTGAAGATGTGAGGCTGCGGAGCAACTGCTCGGCATAGGCCTATGCCTGCTGCCAGGTATCGACGAGCTCCTTGGCCGCGGCGCAGGGGTCGTCGGCACTGCATACGGCGCTCACCACAAAGAAGCCGTCGACGCCGGTGGCCTTGAGCTGCGGCAAGTCGGCTTTCTTGACGCCGCCGCCCACCACGATGGGCACGGGGCTTGCCGTGTGGAGGGCGGCCAGGTCCTCAAAACTCTTGGTGATAATGGAGCCATCTGCCGCGCGTCCGCAATCGCGCTTGGTCTCGGTCTCGTGGAGCGGGCCGATGCCCAGGTAGTCGACCAGGCTCATGTCGGCGGTTTTGACGTACTCGAGCATCTCTTCGCAACGGGCCGAAAGGCCCACGATGGCATCGGGGCCCAGAAGCTTGCGGCAGACCTCGACGGGAATATCGCTT
>CAUGKA010000033.1 GCA_959599615.1 uncultured Collinsella sp.
AGTTCGCGATCCCCGGCCTTGACGACGAGTTCCGCGTCATCGTGTCTCCGTGGATCCTTTCCTCGCTGATCACCGATCGCCTTGCCGCTTACTACGAGACGGTCACCAAGCACAACCTCAACTACCGTCGCTACTATCACCAGTTCGACTACTAAGAGCAAATAACGTTTGTGTAATCGGGCCTCGCTCCTATATGGAACGGGGCCTCGCTTGGGTTGGAGAGTAATTATGAGCTATCCCCAGCTTGCCGTCATGAATATCAGCCATCGTTATTTTGACCTTGAGGAGTTCTTTTCTTCGGCGTCGGCTTCGGGCTACACGTGTTGCGAGCTTTGGACCGGGGCGATGCATCTGTATGTCGATTGCCATGGATACGATTCGCTCGAACGGGTACGGGAGCTGTCGCAGCGGTATGGGGTTCGGATTGTGGGGCTTTGTCCCGAACAGAACAACCCCAAGCCGTGGAATATCGCGGCGCGCGGGAATGAGGCGCGTGCCCGCACGCTCGCGTACTTTAAGAACGTTGTAGATATCGCGGCGGAACTTGGAGCCGAGCAGGTCATGGTCTCGAGCGGCTGGGCATTTTTGAACGAGCCGATCGAGGACGCGTGGGGTCGCAGCGCCTCGATGCTGCGTGCGATTGCCGAGCATGCGGGAGAGCGCGGCGTGCGACTGGTGCTCGAGGCCCTACAGCCGGTTGAGTCGATGATCGTGAACTCGGCGGCCGACACGAAGCGCATGATCGAGGCAGTTGATCATCCGGCACTTAAGGCGTGTCTGGATTTGGGCGCTATGGCGGTGGCAGGGGATACCATCGACGATTATTTCGATCTGCTTGGCGATGATGTCGCCCACGTGCATTTTGTCGATGTTGCGGCAGATGGCACGACGCATCTTGCCTGGGGTGACGGCGACCGCGATATGCGCGCCGACCTGGATAGGCTGGTGGCGCGCGGCTATCGCGGAGTTGTTTCGGCCGAGACCTATGACTGGCGCTATTTTGCCGACCCCGCAGCTGCCGATGCGCAGGTAATGGCAGAGTATCGTCGTGCGATTGGCGTCTAGGTGGGGTTGGGTTGCGACAATCCGCTCCTATGTTTCCAAATGAATACGGTGTGAGCCGAGGAGGACGATTTTCCCCGCAAGCACTCTAGTATGCTAAAGTACCCAGAAGACCGGCGGAGCTATGCCGGTCTTCTGCTCTATATGAAACACAGCATGAGGAGGCTCACCAGATGACGGCCACACCGTGGGGATTCCGGGACATATTGCCCGAGGAGGCTCAGGCGCGCGAGGAGATTGCGCTGACGGTGAAGGGCTGCTTCAGGGAGCATCATTACCTTCCGGTCGAGACGCCGCTGCTCGAGGACAAGGGTTCGCTCGAGGAAGGCGGCCGCATTGCGGACACGCCGTTTAAGCTCTTTGATGACGACGGTCGCCTGCTGGTGGTCCGTCCCGACAACACATTGCCGATCGTGCGTCTGGTTTCGACCCGCATGCGCGCGGCCGACCTGCCCCTACGCCTGCGCTACGAGGCGCCGGTGGTTCGTGAGTACCAGCGCAATGCCGGCGGCTCGCGCCAGTTTACACAGCTGGGCTTTGAGCTTATCGGTGCGGGCGACACCGCGGGCGATGTCGAGATTGTCTCGCTCGTGGCCGAGGCGGTGCGCAAGCTGGCGCTGCCCGATGCGCGCATTATCGCAGGTAGCGTGCGTCCGTTTAAGGAGCTGCTCGCGGCGTGCGAGGATCGCGAGCTGGCTGCCGAGGCCCTGCGCTGCGTGCACGCCAACGACTTTGTGGGCCTCGATGCCCGCGTGGCGGCAAGCGCCGAGTCCGATGCCGTCAAGGCCGCCATTAGCGAGTTGCCGCGTCTGCACGGCGGTGCCGAGGTACTCGACCGCGTGGACGCGCTTCTGGAGGCCGCCGGTATCGTCGCGCCGCTGACGCGCGAGCTGCGTGCCCTGGTCGAGGGCCTGGCACCCGAGGACGCCCAGGTGCTGTCGTTCGACTTCTCCATCATGAACTCGTTCGATTACTACACGGGCCTGGTCTTTAAGGCCTATGCCGGCGGCCTGCCCGATCCGGTCGGTTCGGGAGGACGCTACGACTCCATCTTTACCGGTGCATTTGGCGACGGCATCGAGGTGCCGGCGGCGGGCTTCGCCTTTTCGCTCGAGCGCCTGGAGGCCGCGCGCACCTCGGTCGAGGATGCCGCTTCCGATGGCGACCACGCCGCGGGCCGTGGTGCCGAGGGCCCGCTGCGCATCGCCGTGCCCAAGGGCTCGCTTAAGGCCGACACGCTCGACGTGCTCGAGGCCGCGGGCCTGGACGTCTCTGAGTTGCGTGACCCCGGCCGTCACCTGATTGTGCGCGGCAGCGATACGCGTGCCGGCGAGGGCGCGGTCGGCGATATCGAGTTTGTCATCGTGCGTCCCAGCGATGCGCCTGCCTTTGTGGGCTGCGGCGGCGCCGATTGCGGCATCTGCGGTTGGGACTCGCTTATCGAGGCAGACCTCAACCTGCTGCAGCTGGTCGATCTGGGCTACGGCCTGTGCACCTTTATCGAGGCGGAGCCCGCGTGGCGCGCCGGTCAGGCCGAGCGCAACTACGCCCGCCGCGGTTCGCTTCGCGTGGCAACCAAGTACCCGCGCATCGCGAGTGCCTGGTATGCCGAGCGCGGCGTGAACGCCGATATCGTCTCGCTGCACGGCAACATCGAGCTGGGCCCCATTGTCGGCATGACCGATCGCATCGTGGATATTACTGCCACGGGTGCCACGTTGCGCGACAACGACTTGGTCATCACCGGTCGCATCATGGATTGCACGGCCCGCTTCTTCGTCAACCCAGGTGCCGCGCGCTTGGATCCGCGCGTTCGCAACTTGGCCGATCGTCTGGCTGCTGCCGTGAAAGACAAGCATTTTGAGCCCGTCGCGGGTTCGGCACAATAGCGCGAGCGCGCACGGGCGCCCCCATATCCGGGCTGCGGACCGATTGTCGCCGCTGCCCGGCATCTCGTTTTTCGAACGCAACCTCGACCGATAGGGGATACCGATATGAAGATCATCAAGCTTGCTCCCGGTGAGCGCCTCGTTACCAACCAGCTCAACCGCAAGGGTGTGCTGCCACAAAACATCGTCGACGCCGCCCGCGATATCGTGGCCAACGTGCGCGCCAACGGCGATGCCGCGGTGCGCGATTACTGCCAGCGTTTTGACGGTGTCGAGCTGCAGAGCTTCCGTCTGCCGCAAGAGCAGATCGATGCCGCGCTCGAAGGCCTCGACCCTGTCTTTGTCGCCGCGCTCGAGAAGGCCGCGCGTCAGATTCGTGAATTCCACCAGCGCGAGGTCGAGCAGAGCTGGTTTACCACGCGTGCGGACGGCACGATGCTCGGCGTTAAGGTGACCCCGCTCGCTGCCGCCGGCATCTATGTGCCGGGCGGCCGCGCGCAGTATCCCTCCACCGTGCTCATGAATGCCATTCCCGCCAAGGTCGCCGGCGTCAAGCGCGTAGTTATGGTGACCCCGCCGCAAAAAGACGGCCTGATCAGCCCCTACACGCTCGCCGCGGCAAAGCTCGGCGGCGTGGACGAGATCTATATGGTGGGCGGCGCCCAGGCCGTGGCCGCGCTGGCGTACGGCACCGAGACCATTCCGCGCGTCGACAAAATTACCGGCCCGGGCAACGCCTTTGTTGCCGCGGCCAAGCAGATTGTCTCGGGCGACGTGGGTATCGACATGGTCGCCGGTCCCTCCGAGGTCTGCGTGCTGGCCGATGCCTCGGCCAAACCTATGGTGGTCGCGGCCGACCTGATGGCCCAGGCCGAGCACGATCCGCTGGCAGCCTGCTATCTGGTGACCTGCGACGAGCAGTTTGCGCGCGAGGTCGAGGCGGGTATCGACATCCTGGTGGCGCAGTCGCCGCGTGCCGAGATCACGCGCGCCTCGCTCGATAGCGAGGGCACCATCGTGGTGGCCGCCGACATGGCTGCCGCCGTCGAGGCGGTGAACACCGTGGCGCCCGAGCACCTTGAGCTGCACTGCAAGGATGCAATGGGCCTGCTCGGCGGCATTCGCAACGCCGGTGCTATTTTTGTGGGCGCTTGGAGCTCCGAACCGCTTGGCGATTACGTTGCTGGCCCCAATCACACGCTGCCGACCGGCGGCACGGCCATGTTCTCCAACCCGCTTTCGGTCGAAGAGTTCGTCAAGCGCTCGAGCGTTATCTGCTATACGCCCGAGGGCCTGCTTTCGGACGCTCCCGCTACGCAGCGCCTGGCTGAGGCCGAGGGTCTGTGGGCGCACGCGCTATCCGCCGCTCTGCGTCGCCGCGTGCTGGAGCAGGGCGAGGATGCCGTGAGTGCCGAGTCGCTGGCCGCGGCCGACCTGACTAAGGTTGCCTGGCCGGGCGACGCCGTGGCGACGGTCGCCGAGGGCGTGGACCTGACGGCGGCTGCGGGCGCGGATGGCGCCGGTGTGACCGGTGGGGAGGCCTAAATGGCCGAACTCACGCCGCGCATGAAGGAGCTCGTCCAGCCCTATCTGGCAGGCATCGAGCCCTACGATCCCAACTTTACGCCCACGCGCATCAACCTTTCGGCAAACGAGAACACCTACCCCGTGCCGGCCGGCGTGCGCGAGGCGGTTGATGCGGCGCTTGCCTCCACGCCGCTCAACCGCTATCCCGATCCCATGTCCAACGACCTGCGCGACGAGCTTGCCGCTTGGCATGGCGTGACGCGCGAGAATATCTGCGTGGGCAACGGCGGTGACGAGCTGCTCTATAACTGTCTGCTGGCGTTTGGCGGCGCGGGGAGGACCCTGCTCAACTGCCCGCCGTGCTTTAGCGAGTATGCGTTCTTTGCGTCTCTGTGCCAGACCGAAGTGCGCGATGTGTGGCGCGACCCGGCGACCTTTGAGCTCGACCAAGCGGCTGTGCTCGCGGCGGCGCCCGAGTGCAACCTGGCAATCGTGACCTCGCCCAATAATCCCACGGGCGATGTGGTGTCGCTCGACTTTGTCGCGGCCCTGTGCGATGCATGCCCCGGCATGGTGATGGTCGACGAGGCCTACGTTGAGTTTGCCGACGATTCGTTTGGCGCGGCAACCACGGCGCAGGGGCTTATCGCCGAGCATCCCAACCTGGTGATTCTGCACACGCTGTCCAAGGCGTTCGGCGCCGCCGGCACGCGTCTGGGCTATGTGATCGCGGCGCCCGAGGTCATCGATGTGTTCGCGGCGATTCGCCAGATCTATTCGGTCAATGTGCTGAGCCAGGCCGCAGCGCTTGCCTGCGTGCGTGCCCGCGATGCGTATGCACCCGTGGTGGCGCAAGTTGCATCCGAGCGCGAGCGCGAGTTGTGCGCCCTGCGCGCAATGGCTGCCGAGGGCATGCCCGTGGAGGCATGGCCGAGCGCGGCGAATTTTGTGCTCGTGCGCACGCCGCATGCCACGCGCGTGCGCGAGCGTCTGCGCGACGAGTATTCGATTCTGGTGCGCGACTTTAGCTACGCGCCGGGGCTCGCGGACTGCCTGCGCATTACCGTGGGCACCCCGCAGGAAAACGACGAGGTGCTGGCCGCGTTTGCCGCGCTGGTGAAGGAGGAGATGTAGATGGACCGCTATGCCGAGGTAACCCGCAAGACGGGCGAGACCGACATTGTCGTAAAGCTCGACCTGGACGGAAGCGGCGTGTGCGATATCTCGACCGGCGTGCCGTTTTTCGACCACATGCTCAACGCCTTTGGCCGCCATGGTCTGTTCGATCTGACGGTGCATGCGGTGGGCGACGTGGAGGTCGATGCGCACCACACCGTCGAGGACACGGGTATTGTGCTGGGCGAGGCGTTTTGTCAGGCGCTGGGCGACAAGGCGGGCATTACGCGCTTTGCCGACGCGGCGATCGCCATGGACGAGACGCTTGTGATGGCTGCTGTTGATATTTCGGGCCGCGGGCAGGCCTACTGCGAGCTGCCCGTGCCCACCGAGCGCGTGGGCAGCTTTGATACCGAGCTGGCCGTCGAGTTCTTCTACGCCTTCGCGCGCGATGCCAAGCTCACGCTGCACGTTCGCGAACTGGCGGGCGGTAACTCGCATCACATTATCGAGGCCGCCTTTAAGGCCGTGGGCCGCACGATGCGCCACGCCTGCGAGCTCGATCCCCGCGTGCAGGGCATCCCCAGCACCAAGGGCTCGCTGTAACCGCTACAAAGGTAAAACCACTACGAAGGTGCCTGTCCCCTTTGTGGTGGTTTTGGACAAGACGAGGAGGAGGGGTCGCGTGGGCGAACCGAAGATCGTGGTGGTCGACTACCACAAGGGCAACTTGTCGAGCGTCGTGCGCGGGCTTGCGTGCGCCGGTGCCGCCGCCTGTACGTCGGATGATCCGGAGCAGATCCGCGACGCCGACGGCCTGGTCATCCCGGGTGTGGGCGCGTTCTATGACGCGATCGCCTTTATGCGCCAGAGCGGCGAGGCGGACGCGGTGCTCGGTGCCGTTGTCGCCGGAACTCCGCTGCTCGGCATCTGCCTGGGTCTTCAGCTCTTTTTTGAGCGCGGCAACGAGGGCGTGCCTGCGGACGAGGGCGTGGCCGCGGATGGCGGCACCCCCGAGCAGGCCGGTGGTCCCTGGGTCGATGGCCTGGGCATCATGCGTGGCTCGTGCACGCACCTGGAGTCGAGCCGTCTGAAGGTCCCGCACGTGGGCTGGGACCAGGTGCGCATGACGCCCGCCGGTGCGGCCGATCCGTTGCTTGCCGGTTTTGCCGAGGGCGCCAACATGTATTTCACTCACAGCTACGCGGTGGCCGACGACGTCGATGCCGCCGATGTGTTGGCGCGCACGCACTATACACGGAGCTTCCCGTGCATCGTGCGCCACGGCAACGTGTGGGGCTGCCAGTTCCATCCCGAGAAATCCTCTGCGCTGGGTCAGCGCATCCTTAAGAACTTCGTCAACATCGTCGAGGAGGTTGGCCGATGATTCTGTTTCCCGCAATCGATCTGATCGGCGGCAAGGTCGTGCGCCTGGAGCGCGGCGACCGCAGCCGCTGCAAGGTATATTCCGACGACCCCATGGCCGTTGCCCGCTCGTTTGCCGAGCAGGACGCGAGCTGGGTGCACGTCGTCGATCTGTCCGCCGCCTTTGGCGAGGACGAGGACGCGTGCGCTGCCAACTCGGCGGCGATTAAGGCCATCTGCGGCGTCGACGGCCTGTCCGTGGACGTGGGCGGCGGCGTCCGCTCGCTCGCGCGCATCGACGAGCTGGCTGGCTTCGGGGCACGCCGTATCGCACTGGGCACCGTACTGGTGACCGAGCCGGGTTTTGCCGAGGTGGCGGCGCAGGGCTTTGGCGAGCTGCTGGTCGCCGATATTGCCGCGCGCGACGGCCAGGTTAAGGTGAACGGCTGGCGTGATGGCGCGGGCGTGGCGCTCGACGATGCTGTGGCGCAGCTTTCCGAGCTGGGCTTTAAGCATCTGGTATATACCGACATCGCGCGCGATGGCATGCAGACGGGCATCGATGTGGCGGCGTATCGCCATGTTGCCGAGGTCGCGGGATTTCCCGTCGTGGCTTCGGGCGGCATCTCGACGCTCGACGACATCCGCGCGCTGGCCGCGGTGGGCGAGGGCGCGATTGAAGGTGCCATCACCGGCCGTGCGCTCTACGAGGGCAACTTTACGCTGGTACAGGCGTTGGCCGCTGCCCGAGGGGAGGAGTAGCCCATGCTTACCAAGCGCGTGATTCCCTGTCTGGATGTTAAGGACGGCCGCGTGGTCAAGGGCGTCAACTTTGTGAGCCTGCGCGATGCTGGCGACCCGGTGGAGCTGGCGCGCGCCTACGACCGCGAGGGTGCAGACGAGGTCGTCTTCCTGGACATTACCGCGACGAGCGACAACCGCGCGACGACCATCGAGATGGCGGCGCACGCGGCCGAGGAGCTCGCTATTCCCTATACCGTGGGCGGCGGTTTCCGCGACTTGGCGGGCATGCGAACCATGGTTGCCGCCGGTGCCGACAAGGTGTCGCTTAACTCTGCCGCCGTGCGCGATCCGTCGTTGATCAGCCAGGCCGCCGCGGCGTTTGGCAGCCAGGCCGTGGTCGTGGCGATTGATGCCAAGCGCGTGGGCCTGCCCGGTCAGCCGGATGCCGACAAGTGGGAGGTCTTCACGGCGGGCGGTCGCAACGCCACGGGTATCGATGCGGTGGCGTGGGCCGAGGAAGCGGCTCGTCGCGGCGCCGGTGAGATCTTGCTCACCAGCATGGATCGCGACGGCACCAAGGCTGGCTTCGACCTGGCACTCACCCGCGCCGTGGCGCGCGCGGTGCCGATCCCCGTCATCGCGAGCGGCGGCGTGGGTACGCTCGAGCATTTTGCCGAGGGTGTGATTGAGGGCGAGGCCGATGCCGTGCTGGCGGCGAGCGTCTTCCACTTTGGAACCTTCAGCATTCGCCAGGTGAAGGAGTATATGGCCTCTCAAGGCATCCCTGTCAGGTTGGACTTCTAGCGCTGCGGCTTGCCCAGGCGCCCGACCTTCCGGCTCCAACCCTCCTCGCGTACTTAAGTACGCGTCGTCGGGCTTGTCGCTCGGAATCTCGGGCACCTGGACAACCCTCGCCGACCTGCGAAGTTTGAATTTTGGGAGAGAAATGGAAGAGATAACCGATCCTTCAAAACTTACGTACGACGCCCGCGGGCTGATTCCTTGTGTGGTTCAGCAATATGACACCGGCGAGGTGCTTATGGTTGCCTGGATGAACGAGGAGTCGGTGGGGCTGACGCTCAAGACCGGTACCACGTGGTTTTGGAGCCGCAGCCGCCAGGAGCTCTGGAACAAGGGCGCGACGAGCGGCAACATGCAAGAGGTCAAGGAGCTCTGGGCCGACTGCGATAGCGATACACTGCTGGTCAAGGTCGACTCGCCGGGTCCGGCCTGCCATACCGGCAATCGCACCTGCTTCTTTAAGCGCGTGGAAGGGGGAACGCGATGAAGGTCGTGACGCCGTTCGAAGTTGCCGACTGCAACGCCGAGCTCCTCCGCGCGGGCGTGCCGTGCCGCGTGCACCTGACCGATGCCTGCGGGGCGCAGTCGCTTTGGCTCGAGGCCGAGAAGGAAAGGCTCGATGAGGCCCATGCCGTCATCGTTGAGTTTTTTGAGAAAAAGGGCGCAAAGCCTCGGTTCGATGAGACCGGTACCTACTTTACGCTGCGGTAACGAGAGGAAATAACCATGGGAGTCAGAACAGCTAACGTGCAGCCGGGAAATATCGGCGAGACGCTGACGGGACTGGCCGAGGTGATTCACGGTCGTCGCGATGCGTCGCCGGAGGAGAGCTATACCGCCCGTCTGCTGACCGACGTCGAGGACGAACTGCTCAAGAAGCTTGCCGAGGAGGCGAGCGAGGTAATCATGGCCTGCAAGGACAAAGACCACGACCACATCCGCTACGAAGCCGGCGACCTGGTCTACCACCTGCTCGTAACGCTCGAACGCTACGGTATCACCCTCGACGAGCTGGCCGGCGAACTCAACGCTCGCCGCCACTAGTCATTGGGGACGTTCTTAAACGACTAGTCGTTTGGGGCAGTCTTTCGGGAGTTGCCAATGAAATAGAAGTTGCGGTGGAATAGTTCTTGTTTGACGGTCTTAGGGCCATAAACAGGAACTATTTCACCGCAACTTATGAGGGGATGGCTAGGCGAGGAGGGTGGGTTCCCATTCGCCGGTGGCGTGGGGGATGTCGAAGGTTCGATAGCCGCAGTCGTAGGCGTGGGCCTGAGCCTCGCGGATGTTCCAGCAGATGTCGCAGGCGCGGTGCGCGTCCGAGCCAAAAGTAATCGGCACCTCGGCGTGGGCGAAGCGACGCAAAAGCCCGGTCGCGGGGTAGTAATCGTCGAGCCCCTTGCGCGGTGCGGCGGTCGAGACCTCAACGCGGCGACCCGTATCGTGGGCGCACTCGGCCATCTGCTGCCAAAACGGCGCGGGGTCAAAGTCGGGTGCAAAGCCGTCCTTCGAAAAGCGCATGACCAGGTCGGGGTGGGCCATCACGTCAAAGTTAAGCGAGCTTTCGCAAGCGCGGCACCAGTCGTCGACGTAGTGTTCCCATACGCCGCGTACGCCTAAGTTTTCCCAAACATGCAGGTTGGTATCGTCGTCGATCCAACCGCAAAGGGAATCGGGTGTATCGGGGCGCGCGACGTCCTCTGTCCCTGCCGTGCCCGCGGCGCCTGCCGCAATATCGCCCGGGTTGCCAATCCAGTGCACGCTGCCCAGACGTACGACGGCGCCCTGGGACCAGTGCTCTACCAAGGGCTCGCAGCCCTCGTACCAATCGCATTCAAAACCGTAGATAAAGGTGAGCTCTGGCGCAATCTGCGCGGCGAGTTTGCGGGCGTCCTCAAAGGCCAGACGATGTGCCGGCAAGTCGCCCTCGACGACCTGCACCTCGCAGTTAGCATCCATACTGGCAGGCAGGGTGAGGTGGTCGGTCGAGACCATGACACGGCATCCGGCAGCAGCGGCGGCACGGACGTTGTCCTCAAACGAGGCGTGCCCGTCCGAGAACGAGGTGTGGGTATGGCAATCGACCAGCGGGCAGGCGGGCATGGCGACTCCTTTGCATTTGGTGAATCCGCTCCATTGTAATGGTGCAGCTCTCAACACGCCGCGCACGCCGGAGCTCGAAATCGACCGGAAAGACTGCGCGGCGCGTGCCGGCGCCGGCGACTACTTGCTTCGTGCCGCCGCGCGTTTGGCCTGCACTGTTACCATTGCGTGTCTCACGGCGGTGATGGGGCGATAGCGGATCATACGCGGTCCCGACCAGCGCATGACCTCGCGGATCTTCTCGCGTATGGCAGGCCGGTAACAATGCGAAGGACAGGCCGAGCAAAATGTCTTGGTGCCCATGTGCGGGCAGTGCTCAATGCGCGCGATGGCGTATTTCTGCAGCTCGGTGCATTCGGGGCAGAGCGTAATGGTCCGAAGGCCGAGCTTCACGCGCACGGACTCATCGTCGCCAGCCTGTTCGACCGCATGCCCGCCGCCATGATGCCCACGACACCATAGCGCAATCATCTGCGACACCATCTGGGCCTCGCGCTCACGTTTGCGTGCCAGCTCCGGTGTGTCGACCGGGCGCGCCATTAGCTCAGCCTCCCGTGCTCGACCGAAAGCGAGAAATCGGCAAACGCGCAGGTGCTGGCACGGTGGCTCACGAGCACAATGGTCTTGCCGCGGCGCTTGAGCTCGTCGATTGCCTGCATCACGGACGCCTCGTTGAGAGCATCGAGCGCGCTGGTGGGTTCGTCGAGCAAGATGAAGGGTGCGTCGTTGAGGAAGATGCGCGCAAGGCCGATGCGCTGGCGCTCGCCGCCCGAAAGCGAGTCGCCCAGCTCGGCAACGGGCGTGTCGAGTCCCTGCGGCAGACGGTCGATGAGCGTGGTGAGTGAGGCGGAGCGGCAAGCGTCGAGCAGTTCGGCATCGGTGGCGCCGGCGCGCGCGACCAGCAGGTTCTCGCGCACGGTGCCGCAGAACAGATGTGTGTCCTGGGTCATATAGGCCTCGTGGCTGCGCAGGCTCGCCGTGTTGATGTGGCGGGCATCGACGCCGCTCACCGTGATGGTGCCGGCTGCGGGGTCCCAAAAGCGCATGAGCAGCTTAAGCAGCGTCGACTTGCCCGAGCCCGAGCGTCCCATGATGCAGGTCATGGTACCGGGCGCAAAGATGCAGGTCACGTCGTCGAGGATGAGACTCGCAGCGGGGTCGTTCGCGACCTGCTCTGTGGCGCCCGCACCGCCCGCGTCCACGCCGCCCGCATAGCTAAAGCTCACATGCTCGGCTGCGGCGCCGGCAAACTCAACGTCCTGTCCGTCGGCGACCTCGGAGCACTGGGGCTGCTCGTCGAGCAAATCGAGCACGCGTGCGCCCGAGGCGAGCGTCTCCTGCAGTGAGGCGCCCAGGCGGCTCACGGCCATCACCGAGCCAAACGACGACACAAAGGTAAAGACGGCGACAAACGCTGCGGCAAAGTCAATCGTTCCCGCAGCCACCAGCTGCAGCGCACGCCCGAGCATCACCAGATTAGCCGCAAGAATAAGCGCATCGGCTACGGCCTCGCTGACCGCCTGGCGGCGCTTGAGGCGCGCGTCCACGGCGCCGACTTGCTCGGTCAGCTTGCCCAGGGCACGGCTGCGATCGGTGCCACCGGCAAACTGGATGGTCTCGCCCGCGCCGCGCAGACTGTCGAGTACAAAGGCGCCCAGCTTACCGGCGCCCTCGCGGCTCTGGCGGCCGGTGGTGCCGCATGCCTTGGCCGAGACCAGGGGCAGCAGCACGCCCAGGACCGCGTAGGCCACGAGCGCGATGCCCGCGAGCTCGGGGCTCACAGCCAGCAAAAAGCCCTCAAACACAACGGTGCAGACCAGAGCTATGGCAATGGGCGAGATGGTGTGCGCGTAGAAGACCTCGAGCAGCTCGATATCCGAGGTGACCAGGCTCACGAGCTCGCCCTTGCCGCGGCCCTCGAGCTTGGCGGGGGCGAGCTGGCGCAGGGCGCCAAACACCAGGTCGCGAATGTGTGCGAGCAGACGGAATGCGATGTAATGGTTGCAGAGCTGCTCGCCGTAGTGGAGCGGCCCGCGTGCGATGCCGCAGGCGGCACAGGCCGCGCATGCTGCGATCAGACCAAGCCCCAAGGCGTTGCTGCCCAGCGCGGCCATAAGGCCAAGGGCGCCAAAGGCCGGCACGAACGCGGCAGTGAGCATGCCAATGCTGCCCAGCGCGACGGCTAGCACAAGCCAGCCGGCAAGCGGTCGGACGAGCCCCATCATGCGCCACATGATGGACGGTGCCGAGCGACGGGCGCGGCCGGAGTCAGTGGCCGCGGCAGCGGAAGACGAGCCAGCACCGTTGAGGCCATCGGTACAGGCAGCGCTGCTGTCAACAGCCTCAACCGCGCCGGCATCCTCGGCATCACCCTCCGCATACGCATATGCCGAGAGCTGCTCCTGGCTGTTCCACATGCGCGCGTAGGCGCCCGCGCCGGCAAGAAGTTTGTCATGGGTGCCGCGCTCGGCAATACGGCCACGCTCCAGCACCAGGATCTGATCGGCGTCTACGATCGTCGATAGGCGGTGTGCCACCACAATTACAGTGTGCCCGCCGGCAAGCGACGCGATGACCTCGCCGATCGCGGCCTCACTTGCGGCATCGACGTTGCTCGTAGCCTCGTCAAACACATAGATGGGCGAGTCGTGCAGCAGGGCGCGGGCCATGCACACGCGCTGGCGCTGGCCGCCCGAAAGGTTGGTGCCGCCCTCGTTAATCACCATGTCGAGCCCGCCGTTGGCCTGCACAAAGGCCGCCACGCGCGTGCGGTCGAGCGCGCGCAAAAGCTCGGTATCGGTGGCGTTGGGCTGGGCGAGCAGCAGGTTGTCGCGCAGGGTGCCGGCAAACAGGTAGCCGTTGGTGGGCACCAGGGTGACGGCGCGCATGAGTGAGGCAGCCGTGGCATCGCGCAACTCGACGCCGCCGATGCGAACGCTGCCACGGTAGGCACCCTTGCGGCCCGCGATAATCCCCGCGAGCGTGGACTTGCCGCCGCCGCTTTCGCCCACGAGTGCCACGAGCGAGCCGTGTGCAATGGTCGCGCTGACGCTGTCCAGCACCGTGCGGTCGCCGTATGCATAGCTCACGCCCGCGAGTTCGATATCGCCGCGACCGTCAAGCTCAACATCGCCGCGCTCGGGCTCGGGCGTATCCAAAATGCCAAACATGCGGCGCGAGGCGGCCATGCCATTCATGGCCGTGTGGAACAGCGATCCCAGGCGTCGCATAGGCAAAAAGAACTCCTGCGACAGAAAGACGATGAGGAAGGCAGCCTCAAAGCCGATCTTGCCCGTGGCGAGTTGCAGCGCGGCTACGATAATGCCGAGCGCGGCGCCCATATAGACGACCAGATCCATAACGCAAATGGAGCGCAGCTGCATCACCAGCAGGCGCATGGTCGCTGTGCGGAAACGCTCGGACTCGGCGTTGATGCGCTCGTGCCAGCTGCGATCGGCCTGGTAGACCTTAAGGGTGGTGAGACCCTGCACGGCCTCCAGGAACATGCCGCCAAGATCGACATAGCTGCCCCAGTACTCGGCACCGATCTTTTTGGCGTTGCGCATGACCATCATGATGGAGACGGGGATGACCGGAACGCAGGCGAGCAGCAGCGCGGCGGGAAGACCCGCCTGGCCCACGAGCAGTACAAACAGCGTGATGGGTGCCAAGCCGGCAAAGAAGAGCTGCGGCAGGTAACCGCCAAAGTACACCTGGAGTTGCGTGGCGCCCTCGACGCTGGTCTGGACGGCCTCGGCGGTGGGGACGGTCTCGGTGTAGGAGGGGCCGAGTGCGGTGAGCTTGTCGTAGACGAGCGAGCGCACGCGGCGGACGGCCTCGAACGCGGCCTTGTCGCCGGCGCGTTTGGCCAGGTAGATGGAGGCGGCGCGCACGATGATGGCGGCGGCGAGCGGCAGGGCCGCCTGTGCGAGGGCATCGACGGCGAGCGCGGCGGAAAGACCGTTCGTGACGACGCCGCCCAAGATGCGCGCAAGCATCCACATCACCGTGATGTTTGCCATGAGCGCGATCCACTTAAACAGGACGCTTGCCATAATGTAGGGCGTTGCCTGCGGAACCAGGGAGAAGAGCCGCTTCTCGAACATGAAACCTCCTATGCCGTAACGGTGCCGGGCTGGGTCCTCGGCAGCCGCTTAGTTAGCCAAATGCAACTAGAGTAACATCGTGCAGCGGGTAAGTATGCCGAGGGTAATTTTTAGCCGATGAACTGCGTAGAAAGTTCAAAATTGTTGAGTGCGGCGAACTTTGTGGTGGACGGAATGCGGGCGCAATTTTGATCGTGTGCGGCCCGCTCCAAAACGTGTACGTCAGCCTCCAAAACCGACAAAAAATGACATGTTTGGAGGCTGACGTACATGTTTGGATAGGGGCAAGGGCGACGACGGACGAAAGTCACGCCTGTGCCACGTTCGATGTGCTAGCGTTTGGGTGAATAAAACGAGCCCGTGCGGAAAGGATCCGGACCGTATGCAACGTGGAAGTACATCTCCGCTGTCCCGCGAGACCGATGCGCCCGAAACCATCGTCAAGCTGGAGTGCGACATCGATGATGCGTCGCCCGAGGTACTCGCCTATGCCGCCGACCGCCTGCGCGAGGCAGGCGCCCGCGAGGTGCACTGGCTGCCCCTCTACTGCAAAAAAGGCCGCCCCGGCTGGCAGCTGCAGGTGATCTGCTCGCATGAGGATATCGAACGCCTGCAGACGATTATCTTTTTGGAAACCACGACCAACGCCGTTCGTCGCCAGGTGATGGAACGCGTTTGCCTGCCGCGTCGTTTTGAGCAGGTAGCGACGCCTTGGGGCGAGGTGGCCGTCAAAGTAGCCACCCTGCCCGACGGCAGTGAGCGTGCGGCGCCCGAGTACGAGGACTGCGCCCGTCTTGCCCGCGAGCATAACGTGCCGCTCCAGCGCGTGATGCAGGCGGCTCAGAGCGCGGCGCTGCGATTTGAGTAACACGGTAGATGGGCTCCACATCCGCCGGACCCCGTATTCAGCCCCCATCAACTCCGCTTCGAAAGGACTCCCCATGAAATACCTCATCGCCTCCGACATCCATGGCTCGGCATACTGGGCCGAGCGCCTCTGCGCTGCCATCGAATCCGAGCAGCCCGGCCGCATCGTGCTGCTGGGCGACCTGCTCTACCACGGCCCGCGTAACGACCTGCCGCGCGATTACGCCCCCAAGCGCGTGATTCCGCTGCTCAACGCCCTGGCCGACCGCATCATCGCGGTGCGCGGCAACTGCGACGCCGAAGTCGACCAGATGGTGCTCGACTTCCCCGTCATGGCCGACTACGCCACGCTGTTCGACGAGACCGGCCGCGAGCTGTTCCTGACGCACGGCCACGTCTTTGGCGCCGGCATGCACAACAGCGTCGACCACGCGCCCGCGCTGCCCGAGGGCTCCGCGCTCGTCTACGGCCACACGCATATCAAGGTTAACGAGGCAAGCGAGGCGCACCCGGGCCTGTGGCTCTTCAACCCCGGCAGCGTGAGCATCCCCAAGGACGGCACGCACAGCT
>CAUGKA010000034.1 GCA_959599615.1 uncultured Collinsella sp.
GCCACTTAATGTGGCCTCCGTCGTGAGCAGGACTGTAGAGCAGGAAACTTCATCAGTGCCCGCCCCACGGGAAACCGGCGGGATAGACCAGTTCAGATGGGGCTTTGATGCATGGGTGGTCTGTTGTTGTGCAAATGGGTATCATACTGTAGTTATTGCATCGACTCTGCGATGCATGTTTGTACGTTCCCGACGGTCGGTTTGCCAGAAGCGCCCCGTCGGTTGTTCCAGACCCGTTTCGAAGAAAGGAAACCACACTAACCTATGGCAGCTAAAAAATCATCTCCCTTGAAGATCATCCCGCTCGGCGGCCTTGATGGCATCGGCAAGAACATGACGGTCTTCGAGTGCGGCGACGACATGGTGCTCGTCGACGCCGGTCTTATGTTCCCGGATGACTCCCAGCCCGGTATCGACCTGGTGCTTCCCGACTACACCTATGTTCTGGAGAACGAGGAGAAGCTCCGCGGTATCATCGTTACTCACGGCCACGAGGACCACACCGGTTCGCTTCCGTACCTGCTGCAGGACCTCAACAACAAGGTGCCCATCTTCTCGAGCAAGCTGACGCTCGGTTTTATCGAGGGCAAGCTTTCTGAGTTCCGCATCCGCGCACCCAAGTTCCGCGAGGTCAAGGGCGGCAGTCATGTCAACCTCGGCGGCATCTCGCTCGACTTCTTCTCGATGACGCACTCCATCCCCGGCGCTCTGGGCGTGTTCATCCGCACCAATCAGGGCACCGTTATGCACACCGGCGACTTTAAGCTCGACCAGACGCCCATCGATGGCGTCACGCCCGACTATGCCGCTATCAGCCGCTTTGCCAAGCAGGGCATCGACCTGCTGCTTTCCGACTCCACTAATGCCACGGTTCCCGGCTTTACCAAGTCCGAGGCCGAGGTTGGTCCCAACCTGCTGCACGCCATCAAGAACGCCCCGGGTCGCGTGTTCGTCGCATCGTTCTCGAGCCACATCCATCGTTTGCAGCAGATCTGCGATGCCGCCCGCAAGTGCGGCCGTAAGGTCGTTGTGACCGGTCGCTCCATGCTCACGAACACCCGCGTGGCGCGCGAGCTCGGTTATCTCAACATCGATGATGCCGATATCATCGATGCCTTCGATATTGATAACCTGCCTGACGACAAGATCGTCGTCATGTGCACTGGTTCGCAGGGCGAGCCGCTGTCGGCCCTGTCCCGCATGGCCAATGGCGAGCACAAGACGCTCTCCATCCACGAGGGCGATACCGTTATCCTTTCGGCAACTCCCGTTCCTGGCAACGAGAAGGCCGTCCAGCAGGTCGTCAACAGCCTGGCCAAGCTCGGCTGCGACGTGTGGGATAAGAACCGCGCTCTCGTCCACGTCTCGGGTCACGGTAGCCAGGAGGAGCTCAAGCTCCTGATGGCCATGGCCAAGCCCACGTACTTTATGCCGGTTCACGGTGAGGCCGTGCATCTGCGCGCCCATGCCCAGCTGGCCCGCAAGATGGGCATCAAGGACGATCATATCTTTATCCTCGATAACGGCGACACGCTCGAGATGCGCGGTGGTATCGTCAAGCGCGGTACGCCCGTCGAGTCCGGTGTCGTTTACGTCGACGGCCTGCGTATCGGCGATACCGACCCCATCGTCCTGCGCGATCGCCAGAAGCTCGCCAACGACGGTATGGTCACGGCCGTTGCCATCGTCTCCCTCAAACACAAGAAGATCGAGGCCATCGAGTTCTCGGGCCGCGGCGTCTCGTTTGCCATCGACGACCAGTTCTCCGAGGATGCCTCCGCGTCCATTATGAAGACGATCGAGAAGGGTAAGTTTAGCTTTACCAGCAGCGGTTCCGATGCCATTCGCAAGGCCGTGCGCGATTCGCTCTCTAACTTTATCTGGAGCCGTACGCGCACCCGTCCGATGATCATCCCGGTCGTCATGGAGGTTTAGTTTGGCGCGCGGATCTGCACAAAACGCCAAAGGCAATAAGGCCAATAACCAACCGGCATCTGCTAAGGGTGCCGGTTCCCATCTGCGTGCCAATAAGGGCCATGAGGCAGACTTCGACGATTTTGAGCCCTTGGTCGAGCCTTCGGCCAATCGCGATATCGCCGGCGTGGTCATTGCCGTTTTGGCGATCGCTTCCTTCATTGCCGTGATCTCACCGGCAACAGCGCCCGTGACGGCTGCTGTTGCCGGGTTCTATCACCTGGGCTTTGGCCTGGGCGCCTACGTGCTGCCGATCGTCATCTTGCTGTTTGCCGCCACGCTCTTTTTGGGTGAGGACTCGCCGCTCAACGTGCGCTCTGTTGCGGGCGGTGCCGTGGTCTTTATCGCCGTCGTCTCCATTCTTTCGCTGATGGTGCCGGGCACGAGCGATTCGTGCGACCTTATGTTTACGCCGCAGAACCTTTCCGTGTCGGGTGGCTACATTGGTGCGTTTATTGCGAGTGCGCTGCAGAATGCCCTGGGTAAGCCTGTCGCGATGGTGGTCCTGTTGGGTCTGGCCGTCGTTGGTTTTGTCATCATTGGCTTTTCGGTGGGCGGTGTGCTGCGCTCTGCCCGCGATCGTGCGGCAGATTTTGCCGAACGCCGTCGTGCCGATGTCAACGCCAGCCCGTGGGGTGACGACGAAGCCCTGTCGGTGCCCGGCGTTGCCCGTCCGCACCTGAGCATTCTTCGTCAAAAGGGCTCCGATGCTGCCGTGACCACGGTCATGGGCAACGATGTGGACCCGGTTTTGGACGATGACGACGAGGACGATGACCCATTTGTCGACGTATCCGAGTCGGTTGAAGCCGAGCGCGCCAAGACCACGCTGCTGCCGCGCCGCCATGCCAAGAAGGGCAAGGCTGCGCCCAAGCTCAACACAAGCGAGCCCGACCCGTCTTGGTCCGATAGCGAGATTGAGCTCACCGAGGGTGACGACGAGGACGACGAGGCTCCGCTCGAGACCGCCAAGACAACCTTGCTGCCGCGTCGCCACGCCAAGCGCGGGCAGGTCACTGGACAGCTTTCGATGGAGGACGATCCGGACAAGATCGACGAGTCCGAGCCGCCGTTTGCCGTGAATCCCGTCTCGGCCGCACCTCAGATTCCCGACTTCCTGAAGCATCCCAAGGTTGCCGATGCGCCTGCCACGAGTGCTGTCGAATCGGCTGCGGCTCGTGATGGGGGAGTGGACGACGGCGCCGCAGATAACGAGGGCGAAGAAGAGGACGGCCTCAAGCTTCCGCCGCTCGAAATCCTACATGCCAACCCGCAGTCGGCTTCTGCCGCGTCTTCGGATAAGGAGCTGGAGCAGACCGCTGAGTCACTGCAATCCACCTTGCTTGAGTTTGGCCGCAGTGCCCGCGTGGTCGGCTGGATCGCCGGCCCCACGGTGACGACCTTTAAGCTGCAACCTGGCGAGGGCGAGCGCGTGAGCAAGATTTCGAGCCTCGAGGACGATATTGCGCTTTCGCTCGCCGCCCAGTCGGTTCGTATCTTTGCCCCGATCCCCGGCACCTCGCTCGTGGGCATCGAGATTCCCAACCGCAAGCGCCAGAACGTCAATCTGGGCGACGTGCTGCCCTATGTGAAGGGCGGTCCGCTCGAGCTTGCCATCGGCCGCGACGCCGAGGGCACGCCGGTCGTCGCCGACCTCGCCAAGATGCCTCACCTGTTGATCGCCGGTACGACCGGTTCTGGTAAGTCGGTGATGATCAATTCCATCATCACGACCTTGCTCATGCGCGCCCTTCCCGAGGACGTTCGCCTGATCATGGTCGACCCCAAGCGCGTCGAGCTTGCGGGCTATAACGGTCTGCCGCATCTCTATGTGCCCGTGGTGACCGAGCCCAAGCAGGCCGCGAGCGCCCTGCAGTGGGCCGTGTCCGAAATGGAGCGCCGCCTGAAGGTATTCGAACGCCTCAACGTCCGTAAGATTTCGACCTATAACGAAAAGCAGGCCGCCGGCGAGTTTGAGCATTACGACAACCCGCCGCAAAAGATGCCCTACCTGGTCATTATCATTGACGAGCTCTCTGACCTGATGATGGTTGCCGGTAAGGATGTCGAGGCCTCGATCGTGCGTATTGCACAGCTGGGCCGCGCCGCCGGTATTCACCTGATCGTTGCCACGCAGCGCCCCAGCTCCAACGTGGTGACGGGCCTTATCAAGGCCAACATCACCAACCGCATCGCCTTTAACGTCGCCACGGGCATCGACTCGCGCGTCATCATCGACCAGATGGGTGCCGAGAAGCTCACCGGTTTGGGCGACATGCTGTTCTCCAAGGTCGACTGGGGCAAGCCCCGCCGTATCCAGGGCTGCTTTGTCTCGGACGACGAAATCAACGAGATTGTCGAGTTCGTTAAGTCGCAGAGCGAGCCCGACTACCACGAGGAGATTCTGTCCGCCGTGGCGCCCGCTTCCATGTCCATGGCTGGTGGCGGCATTGTCCGCACCGGAGTCGCCGAGCCGCAAGACGATGATCCGCTCATTTGGGAAGCCGCCCATATTGTGGTGGAATCGCAGCTGGGCTCCACATCTGGCCTGCAACGCCGCCTGAAGGTTGGCTATGCGCGTGCCGGGCGTATTATGGACATGCTGGAAGAAAAGGGTGTCGTCGGCCCGCCCGACGGTTCCAAGCCGCGCGAGGTCCTGTTGGACGAGGAGGGGCTTGCCGCGCTGGAATCTGTCGACGCCGAGATGGCACGTGAAGATCGTGAGTTTGGAGGATTCTGATGGCTGCACGCTTTGGTGACATGCTGCTCGAGCAGCGTCGCCGAATGGGCCTTTCCATTCAGCAGGTCGCCAACACCATCAAAATCAGGCCGCAGATCATCGAGTTTTTCGAGACCGGTAACTTTGCTTCGATGCCGCCGCGCGGCTATGCGCAGGGCATGATTTCGAGCTATGCTCGTTTTTTGGGCCTCAATCCGCGCGAGGTTGTCAATGCCTACTTTGACGAACTGATGGCATACGAACGCGAGACGTCGCAGCAGGGCGGTCGTTTCCAGGACGCCGCCGGCTACGTCAATTCGCGTTCCTCGGTCGATAACGGGCGCTTCCTGATGGTTCAGGGCGGTCGTTCGACTCGCTATGGACAGCGTCCTCAGCAGGCCGGTTATATTACCGAGACGGGTTCGGGCGAGGAGATTCGCTCGCAGCGTGACCGGTTCCGCAGTACGCCGATGCCCGAGGACCGTGCACTTCCCGCTGCCCGCGGCGTGGCGCGTGACCCTCGTGCCGGCTACGGCGACGGCGGCTATTCCGATCGTGGCTACCGTGGTGTCTCTGCCGGTCGTGCTCTCGGCGGCTATGCGGACGCCGATGCCACGCAGGTGACGCCGCGTCTTCGCTCTCAATCACAGCCGTATGGCCAGCGCTCTTCGGCTCCGCGTGCGGGCCAGCGTGGCTATCAAGGCCGCGGTGAACTTGCGCCCCGCTCGGGTCAGCGCAGCCTTCAGGGCCAGGGTGGCTATCGCGGCCGTTCCGACAGCAATCGTGGTCGTATGCCTCAGGGAGGCGGCCGCAGCAGTTCCAGTCGTGGACGCGGCGGTTCCCGTACTCCTCAAAACAACGGTCTCGATCCGCGTATCGTCTACGCCGGCATCGGTGCCGTGGCGTTGCTGCTGATCGTGCTCATCGTGGTACTTCTGCGCGGCTGCGCATCTTCGACGCCCGAGACCACGCCCGAGACGCCCACTGCTACCAAGACGACGCCCAAGAAGTCTTCTAAGAAGACCGAAACGGTCGACGAGGATGAGGACACCGATGAGGCGACGGATGAGTCGACCGATTCGGACGCCACCAAGACGACGGCTAAAAAGGAAGAAAACGAGGTAACGAAGGTCAAGGTCTCCGTTGCCAAGGGAAAGACCGCCTGGATTGAGGTCAAGGTCGATGACAAGTCGGTCTATGGCGCCCAGGCGACTGGCCCCTTTGAGCAGGAGTACACGCCTGAGTCCTCGATCGAGATCACCACGTCCAAGCCTTCCGATGTCACCGTTACCAAGAACGGCGAAAAGGTCCGTTACGATACCAAGACCTCGGGCGTGGCGCGTGTGACGATCACCGTTCCCAAGAAGGAGACGACTGGTTCCGAGAATGGTGAAAGTTCTGATGGTACCGACACCACCGATGGTACCGACACCACCGACGGCACCGATGCCCAGTCCACGGATGGCGCCGATACCGCAACTGACGGTCAGACGCCCACCGATTCTACCGACTATTCGTACGATAGCTACTAAGCCGCTCGTACGCGAAAGGAAACATCATGGCTAAAGATTCCAGCTTCGACGTCGTGTCCGAGGTCAACATGCAAGAGGTCGACAACGCCTTCCAGCAAACCACGCGCGAGATTTCCCAGCGCTATGACCTGAAGGATTCCGGCGCCACGATCGAGCTTTCGAAGGGCGACAAGCTCTTTACGATCAACGCCCCGGCCGACTTTGTCTCCAAGCAGATTATCGAGGTGCTGAGCTCCAAGCTCATCAAGCGCGGCATCGACCTCAAGGCTGTCTCGTGGGATGCCCCGCAGGCGGCATCGGGCGGCACCGTGCGCGTGCTCGGCCATATCGTCGAGGGTATCGACCAGGCGACCGCCAAGAAGATCAACAAGGACATCAAGGACCAAAAGCTCAAGGTCAAGGTGACTATCGAGGCCGACAAGCTGCGTGTTTCCTCTGCTTCGAAGGACGCGTTGCAGACCGTGATCCAGTTCCTGCGCGACCAGGACTACGGCCAGCCGCTGCAGTTCACCAACTACCGCTAATATCATTCGAAAGGACTGCTCTTCAACATGGATACACCGTTGGGCTCCGTGCTCTACATCACCCTCGGGTGCGCTAAGAACGAGGTTGACACCGACCGCATGCGTTCTCTTTTGACCGCCGCGGGCTACGAGGAGGCATTCGACCCACAGGATGCCGATATCGCCATCGTCAATACATGCTCGTTCCTCGCCTCCGCAACGTCCGAGAGCATCGAGACCACGCTCGAGCTCGCCAACGAGGTTCAGGACGGCGTTCGTTCTTGCCCCATCGTCATGTGCGGCTGTGTGCCGTCGCGCTATGGCGACGATCTGCCCGATGAGCTGCCCGAGGTCGCTGCCTTTGTGAAGGCCGACGAGGAGGATGGCATCGTGGCGGTCATCGATGGCGTGCTGGGCGTCGAGCGCGAGATCGCCGCCTATATTCCGCAGGTCAAGCGCACCGTCGAGGGCGCTGTCGCCTACGTCAAGATCTCCGATGGCTGCAACCGCTTCTGTAGCTTCTGCATGATCCCGTATATCCGCGGTCGTTATCACTCGCGCAATGCCGAGAGCATTATTTCCGAGGTGCGCGACTTGGTTGCCGGTGGCGTGCGAGAGATCGTGCTGATCGGCCAGGACACGGGCATCTGGGGCACCGACTTTGCGGATGGTGACGTCGCCGAGGGCTCGCCGCGCAATCTGGCGCAGCTGCTGCGCGCCGTAGCCGAGGCCGTGCGTCCGCAGAACGTCTGGGTCCGTGTTCTCTACCTGCAGCCTGAGGGCATGTCCGACGAGCTTATCGAGACGATTCGCGATACCCCCGAGGTGCTGCCCTATATCGATATCCCCGTGCAGCACTGCGACGCGCGCATCCTCAAGGCCATGCGCCGCTCCGGTTCGCGCCAGGAGCTCGAGGGTCTGTTCCGTGATCTTCGCGAGCGCATCCCCGGCATCGTGATTCGCTCCACGGCCATGGTCGGCTTCCCGACCGAGACCGACGACGAGTTCCGCGACCTTATCGACTTTATGGACACCGTCGGCTTCGACTACACGAGCGTCTTTGCCTACTCGCAGGAGGAGGGCAGCCTGGCCGCCAAGATGGAGGGCCAGGTCGACGAAGAGGTCAAGCTCGAGCGCGCCCAGGAGGCCATGGACCTGGCCGAGTCGCTCGGTTTTGCTGCAACTGCCGCACATGTGGGCGAGCGCGCCCAGGTGATTGTCGACGGTATCGAAGAGACCGAGGACGGCGCCGAGCTGATCGGACATGCCTGGTTCCAGGCGCCCGATTCCGATGGCGCGGTGCATCTGGATGCCAGCGAGGCATCTGTGGGCGATATTCTGACGGTCGAGTTTACCGATAGCTTCTGCTATGAGCTTATCGGCCATGTTGTGGAGTAGGAGAGCGTCGTGGCAAACGAGAGCAATAAGGAACTGACGAGTGTTTGGACGCCCGCCAACATCGTGACGTGCGTTCGCATCGTCTTTATCCCGGTGTTCATGATTGTGTCGGCGCTTTCTCACACGAGTGTTGCCGGTACAGATTGGAGCACCTTCGACGGCCCGCTCGCCGCCGCTGCCTTCATTCTGTACGTCATCCTGTCGTGCACCGATAAGGTTGACGGCTACCTGGCGCGCTCGCGCAACGAGATTACCGACTTCGGTAAATTCTTGGACCCCATCGCCGACAAGCTGCTCGTATTCTCGGCCCTGCTGCTATTCTTGGACTTTGGTGCCGTGTCGGTTTGGTCCGTGTTCATCATCTTGTTCCGCGAGCTGCTGGTAAGCGCCCTGCGCATGGTTGCGAGTGCCGCCGGCGTGGTCGTTGCCGCCGATAAGCTTGGCAAGTACAAGACGGCGACCACGATGGTCTCCATCTGCGGTTACCTGTGCGTCTTTGCGATGGCCGGCTTGCACCTTGGCCCGCTGGCGCTGACGCTCGGCATCTACTCGGTGTCGCGCTTCCTGTACGCCGTTGCCGTTGTCCTGACCGTTATCTCGGGCGCCCAGTACTTCTGGAACTGCCGCAAGATCGTCTTTTCGGTCTAGGTTCTGGTGGGTATGACGGACTCTTTTGAGCAGATTTCCGCACATAACGAGGAGCTGGCGCGTCATATTGTCGAGCGCGCGAGCGCTCGGGGCGTGACGGTTTCGACGGCTGAGTCGCTGACAGCAGGTATGATCGCCTCGACGATTGCCGATATCCCGGGCGCCTCGGCGGTGCTGCGTGGCGGTGCGGTGACCTACTGCGATGAGATCAAGCATCGCGTTTTGGGTGTTGATCAGGAGACGCTCGACCGCTATACCGCGGTGTCGCATCAGACCGCGCGCGAGATGGCGGCGCGTTCGCTGGAGCTGTACCAGAGCGATATTGCAGTGAGCGCAACGGGTTATGCCGGCCCCGGCGGCGGCACTGAGGACGATCCGGCTGGCACTTTCTATATTGGCTGGGCGTATCGCGCGGCTGATGGGGAAGTGCCGGTCGTGGACTCTGTGCGCTGCCACTATGAGGGCGACCGTTCGTGTGTTCGTGCCCATGCGGTCGCGGAGGCATTGGGACGCATTGCCCTTGTGCTTAACTCTATGGAATAGACGTGTTTTAAGGGGCCTTCGGGCCCCTTAATTGTGGAGATAGGGACCCCTGACGAATTTAGCGTTTGCGCTGGTCATAGGTGTATTTTTGCCTTTCTTGTTCTTATTTGCCCCTTTGTGGTCAAGCATTTGGTCAGTGTTAGGTCGGCGTTTGGTTGGGTTTTGGAAAGACTGCCTGCATATGATTTATCTGAACGGTTGACCACGAACAGCCGTTCGTTTATTATCGATGCAGGTTGTTAAGAGGAGGGCTTTTCATGGCCAAGAATTCAGGTCCCGTACGTACCGTTCATGCTCGCACGACGGGTAAAGAGCGCGATGAGATGATCGCCACCACCAAGGCCGAGATCGAGAAGAAATTCGGCCAGGGTTCCATCATGAGGTACGGCGACGGTGGCCCCGAGCTCGAGGTCGAGGCCATCCCTACGGGCGCTCTGGCACTCGATGCCGCTCTGGGTATCGGCGGTGTGCCGCGCGGCCGCATCGTCGAGATTTACGGTCCTGAGTCCTCCGGTAAGACGACGCTTTCGCTTGAGATCCTGGCCGAGGCCCAGGCAATGGGTGGCGTGGTGGCATTTATCGATGCCGAGCACGCGCTCGATCCCACGTATGCCGCGCGCATTGGCGTGGATATCGACGAGGTACTGATTTCCCAGCCTGATACGGGTGAGCAGGCGCTCGAGATTGTTGACATGCTCGTGCGTTCCGGCGCCATCGATGCCATCGTCGTCGACTCCGTCGCCGCGCTGACCCCGCGTGCCGAGATCGAGGGAGAGATCGGCGATACCACGGTCGGTTTGCAAGCTCGCCTGATGAGTCAGGCGCTCCGCAAGCTCGCCGGCTCGCTGTCCAAGTCCAACACGACATGCATCTTCATTAACCAGCTGCGAGAGAAGATCGGCGTCATGTTCGGCAACCCCGAGACCACGACGGGCGGCCGCGCCCTTAAGTTCTTCTCTTCGGTGCGTATCGACATTCGCCGCATCGACAGCATTAAGCTTAAGGATGAGGTTATCGGTAACCGCGTGCGCGCCAAGGTCGTTAAGAACAAGGTGGCAGCTCCGTTCCGTTCTGCTGAGTTCGACATCATGTACGGTACGGGCATCTCTAAGGAGGGCTCGATTCTGGACATGGCTGTCGAGTGCGGCATCTGCAAGAAGATGGGCTCCTGGTTTGCCTATGGCGAGGACAAGCTCGGCAACGGTCGCGAGGCCGCCAAGGCGTTCCTGCGCGAACACCCTGATTGCGCCGACGAGATTGAGCATAAGGTCCGCCTTGCCTGCGGGCTTGAGTTTGACGACGATGCTCCATCCGAGGTCGAGCTGACCGATCAGCCTGCGCCTGAGGAGTTTGACGAGCTTTACGCCATCGATGGTTCCGCCATGCTCGATGATGACGACGAGTAGCGGTTGCGCTCATGTCGTATACGGTGACCGAGGCCACGGTCGTCTTTCCCGATAAGAAGGCGGCCTCCTCGTTCTCGAGCGGGTATGCGTCCAAAAAGCCTTGCGCACATATCGATTGTGAGCTTGAGGGCGGTTTTGAGCGGTCCATTTGGATTCCCGTGCGGGTCGCGCGCCTGTATGTCAAAAATCGCCCCGATCTTCCCTGTGATTGGGACAACTTTCGTGAGGCGGTGCAGCTCGTCGAGCGTAAATGTGCACTTACCATGGTGACCGAGATGTTATCGCGCCGCGACCATGCGACGGGCGAGGTCCGTGACAAGCTGGCTCGCTACGGCTTTCACCAGACCGCAATCGATTTCGCCGTCGAGCGCGCCACCGAGTATCGCTTTTTAGACGAGAACCGCTTTTGCTCGTACTTTATCGAGGAGCGCAAGCGGCGCGGTTGGGGACAGCGCAAAATCGAGACCGAGCTCAAGCGCCGTCATGTCGTGCTCGATGACATTCCCGGTTATCCCGAGGATTATTTTGCCGTCGAAGACGATTTGGCGCGTGCGTCAGCCCTGCTCGCCAAGCGGCGTGTTCCAGAGACGCGCGGATTCGAAAAACTGGTTCGGTTTTTGATGGGCAAGGGCTTCTCGTATCATATCGCCGCCGATGCCGTTAAGGCACGTCTCGATGCCGAACGCGAGGAATGTGCGGTTTAGGCGTATGCGTTTTGTGGCCCTGCCGCTCACCGTGTTTTAGCCGCCGTGTTGGGGGCATTTATTTGACAGTTGTTGTGGTTCAACGTACGATAAACAGCGTCATTTGCTTTGTGATATGTGCTCATCTGTGATGAGTTTGTTTATATGTTTATCTGTATCCGACCCGCATAAGCTGCGCCCATATTACTCAAATGTCGCGAGCCGTTCGTAAGGACGGTTCGCTTTGTTGTGTAACGAATCCATAAAAAGGAGTGAGCATGCCTATCATCGCAGCGCTCGTTGGCATCGTTTTGGGTGCCATCGCCGCCATTGCCTACATGCGCACCGCCAAGCAGGGTAGTCTTCACGAGGCCGACGAAAAAATCCAGTCGGCACACGCACAGGCTGAGTCCCTGATCGGTGATGCTAAGCGTCAGGCCGAGACCCTCAAAAAAGAGGCTCTGCTCGAGGCTAAAGAGGAGATCATCAAGAACAAGCAGGCCGCCGAGGCCGAGGACAAGCAGCGTAAGAACGAGATTCGTACGCTCGAGAACCGCGTGATGCAGCGCGAGGAATCCCTTGATCGCCGCAACGACGCTCTCGACAAGCGCGAGCATCAGCTGTCCAGCCAGGCCGGTCAGGTCGAGAAGCGCTCCCGTGAGCTCGAGGAGCTCTGTGCAAAGCAGACCTCCGAGCTCGAGCGTATCGCCGACCTTACCCGCGAGGACGCCCACAAGGAGCTCCTCGATAAGGTTCGCGGCGAGGTCACCCACGAGGCCGCCACGATCATTCGCGAGTCCGAGCAGCAGGTTCGCGCCGAGTGCCACAAGACCGCCCAGGAGATTCTGTCTCTGGCGATTCAGCGCTGCGCTGCCGACCACACTGCCGAGGTTACCGTTACCTCCGTGCACATTCCCTCTGATGACCTCAAGGGCCGTATCATCGGTCGCGAGGGTCGCAACATCCGGACCTTCGAGCAGGTTTCCGGCGTCAACCTCGTGATCGACGACACGCCCGAGACCGTCGTTCTTTCGAGCTTCGACCCGGTCCGTCGTGAGACCGCCCGTGTCGCCCTCGAGAACCTCATCGCCGACGGCCGCATTCACCCTGCCCGTATCGAGGAGATGTATCACAAGGCCGCCGACCTGGTTCAGCAGCGCGTGCGCGAGGCTGGCGAGCAGGCTGCCTTCGATACCGGCATCCACGATCTGCACCCCGAGATCGTCAAGACCCTTGGTGCCCTGCGCTACCGTACCTCGTTTGGTCAGAACGTGCTTCAGCATTCCCTCGAGGTCTCTGATCTGTGCGGCGTGATGGCTTCCGAGCTTGGCCTGGACGTTGTGACCGCCAAGCGCGCCGGCCTGCTTCATGACCTGGGCAAGGCAATCGACCACGACGTCGAGGGCCCGCATGCCGTCATCGGCGCCGAGCTTGCCCGCCGTTATGGCGAGAAGCCCGTTATCGTCCACGCTATTGAGGCTCACCATGCCGATGTCGACCCCAACACGGTGCTCGATGTCCTGGTGCAGGCCGCCGATGCTGTCTCTGCCTCTCGCCCCGGTGCCCGTCGCGAGTCTGCCGAGAACTACATCAAGCGTCTTGAGAAGCTCGAGGAGATCGCCAACTCCCATGACGGCGTCGAACGTACCTATGCCATGCAGGCCGGTCGCGAGGTCCACGTCATGGTCCAGCCGGACAAGATCTCCGATGCCCAGTCCACGGTCCTGGCTCACGATATCGCCCATCAGATCGAGGAAGAGATGGAGTATCCCGGTCAGGTGCGCGTCGTCGTGATTCGCGAGAGCCGCGCTGTCGATATCGCTAAATAACATGAGCGACGCGAACGAGCTCATCTCATTTATCGCGTCGATGTCGGGGGAGGGCAACCTTCGCGTCGAGGAGAACCTTGGCGAGGGGTATGTCCGCCTCCGCGTTTCGGAGGCCGAGCGGCGCCAGGCTAAGCACGACATTCAGCATGTCGAGGACATCGTCATCGAAATGCTCCGTAATGCTCGCGATGCCGGCGCCGACAAGGTCTATCTCGCCACGACCAAGGAAGATGGCGTCCGCACGCTTGTCTTTCTGGATAACGGTTCTGGCGTTCCGCAGGATATGCAAGAGCGAATCTTTGATGCCCGCGTTACCTCCAAGCTCGAGAGCATGAAGATGGACCGTTGGGGCGTTCACGGTCGTGGCATGGCATTGTTTTCGATTAAGCAGAACACCGACGAGGCCCGTGTGGTCACGTCCGGCGTCGATCTTGGTTCAGCCTTCAAGGTGAGCGTTGCGGCCGACCGCCTCAGTGAGCGTGCCGATCAGTCCAGCTGGCCCCAGGCCGTCAAGGATGAGGACGGACGTTATGTCTGCGCTCGCGGTCCACATAATATTATTCGCGCTGCTTGTGAGTTTGCGCTCGAGGAGTTGCGTGGTTGCGATGTCTATCTCGGTTCTCCGTCTGAGATTGCCGCGACCCTTTATGCTCAAGCGTCAAGTCGGCTCGATACGTCTCGTCTCCTGTTCATTGATGACGAGAGCGAGCTTCCGGTTGTCGATCGTTTAGGCCTTGCTTCTGATGCCGAGGACTTTATCCGTATTTGTTCGGGTTTGGGTCTTGAGATGTCCGAGCGCACGGCCCATCGCATTTTGGCAGGGCAGATTAAGCCCGTTCGCGGTGTGACCGCGCGTCTGCTGCGCGAGCGTGATTCGTCCTCGCATGCGCCGGCTCCTGTCGATCTCGCGAAGGATCGTCGCGGGCTACGTATTGCCAAGGATGACATGGCACAGTTTTCGCGCGCTGTGGAACGCGACTTTAATGACCTTGCCACCCGGTACTATTTCAACCTTTGCGGCGACCCAAAGATCCGTGTTTCGCGTGATCGAATCACCGTGACCTTTGATCTTGCCAAAGAGGAATAGTGCCTTTACCGAGTCCACTCGGTACGATACAGTTATTGCAGTTAAAACGTACTTTTAAATGCAGGAGTTTCTTCATGGATTGCCTGAAGGTATCAAGCAAATCATCGCCCGCGTCCGTTGCCGGCGCCATCGCCGGCATGGTCAAGGATGGTGTACCCGTCAACATCCAGTGTGTCGGCGCCGGTGCCGTCAACCAGGCTATTAAGGCCGTTGCTATCGCGCGCGGTTTTTTGATTCCAACCGGTTTTGATATTTCCTGCGCGCCCGTGTTCTCCGACATCCTCATTAACGGGGAGTCGCGCACGGCCATCCGCCTTTCTATCTACGTTCACCAGATCAATCGAGCTGCTATGGATAACGTCGTCATGGATGATGTTAAGCCTGTGGCATAGCTTCTGCTTGCCTTGTTTCGCTCCCCATCGTTAGGACTTATGCACATGGACCAGCGTTCCGTACGCGATATTCTTGCCGGTAAAACCTACTTTATCCGCACATTTGGCTGCCAGATGAATCAGCACGACTCCGAGCGTGTGAGCGGTCTGCTTGATTCGTATGGCTGCCTCATGGCGCTCGATCCCGCGCATGCCGATATCGTTGTCTTCATGACGTGCTGCGTGCGCGAGGCCGCCGATACTCGCCTGTACGGTCAGTGCAATTCCTGCAAAAGCCTGCCGCCTTCGCCTTCGGGCAAGCGCGTGGTTGCCGTTGGCGGTTGCATCGCGCAGCGCGATGGCGAGGGCCTGCTCACCAACGTCGATAACGTCAATGTCATCTTTGGCACGCATTCCATTGCACATGTGGCCGAGCTCATTGCCGAGGCGTTTCTTGATGGTAAGCGTCATATCCGCACCAATGAGCATGAGGATACGGATGCCATGAGCATGCCGTGGCATCGCGAGACTCAGTATCACGCCTGGGTGCCCATCATGACGGGCTGCAATAATTTCTG